>CAWUOA010000212.1:0-5898 GCA_963923225.1 uncultured Planctomycetaceae bacterium | reverse complement strand
TCCATGTCCTCGAGATCGAACATCCCGTAGCGGGTATGGGTCGAACCGGGCCGCGCCTGCTTGACGTTGGAGAGCTTGATCGCCGCCACCATCCCGCCGATCACCACCTCCCCCTTCGGGGGCACCGCGGCCAGATCGGCGGTGCCGTGGGAGCAGAGGGTGCGGATCAGGTCGGCGTACTCGGCCAGCGGATGGCTGTGGACGTAATAGCCGAGGACCTCCTTCTCCCCCGACCGCAGCTCCATGTCGGAGAGCGGAGGGACGACGGGGAGCCCCGGTGCCGGTGCGGCGGGTGCGACGGAGACGGCGGGGGCCGGCGCCTCGTCGAAGGCGTCGAAGAGGTTCTTCTGGCCGCTCTTGCGGTCGGCGGCCCGGGCGGCACCGGCGACGAGCGCCTTCTCGATGCCGGCCATCAGCGCCGCGCGCTTCGCCCCCAGGGGGCGATCGCCGCCGAGCGAGTCGAGGGCCCCCGCCTTGGCGAGGCTCTCCACCGCCGTCTTGTTGACGACGCTCGAATCGAGACGGGCGCAGAAGTCGTCGAGGTCGCGGAACGCCCCCCCCTTGGCCCGTTCGGCGGCGATCGCCGCCGACGCCGCGCCGCCGCAGCCCTTGATCGCCGCCAGTCCGAAGAGGATGCGGCCGTCGGCCACGGTGAAGTCGGCGCTCGAGTGGTTCACGTCGGGCGGGGCGACCTCGATTCCCATCCGCCGGCAATCCTCCACGTGCTCGACCAGCGCGTCCTTCTTCTTGAAATTGCGGCCCGTGATGTCTCCGGAGAGGAGCGCCGCCATGAACTCCACCGGGTGGTGGGTCTTGAGGTACGCCGTCTGCCAGGCGAGGAGCGCGTAGGCGGTGGAGTGGCTCTTGTTGAAGCCGTAGCCGGCGAACTTCTCGATCAGGCCGAACAGCTCCTGCGCCTCCCCCGCGGCCAGGCCCTTGGCCTTGGCACCGGCCACGAATTTCTCGCGGAAGGCGGCGATGATCTCGAGCTTCTTCTTGCTGATGGCCTTGATGCAGGTGTAGGCGCTGGAGAGCTCGATGCCGCCGAGGCGCTCGAGGATCCGCATCACCTGCTCCTGGTACACCATCACCCCGTGCGTCTCCTCGAGCACCTCCTTCATCACGGGATGGGCGTATTCGGCGCCCTTGCGCCGGTGCTTCACGGCGACGTAGTCGTCGACCATGCCCCCCTCGAGCGGGCCGGGGCGGTAGAGGGCGTTGACGGCCACGATGTCGCGGAAGTGATCGGGTTTCATCCGCTGGAGCAGGTCGCGGATGCCGCCGCTCTCCAGCTGGAAGATGCCCTTCGTCTCGCCGCGGCAGAGGAGGTCGAAGGTGGGCTGGTCCTCGAGGGGGAACAGCAGCGGGTCGGGGCGCGTGCCGGTGGTGGCGGCGATGATGTCGATCGCCTTGGTCACGACCGTCAGGTACCGGAGGCCGAGGAAGTCCATCTTCATCAGGCCGGCGCGCTCGACGTCCCCCATCTCCCACTGCGTGATCACTTCCTCCTTGCCGGTGACGCGCTGCAGGGGAACGTATTCCACCAGCGGCCGGTCGGCGATCACCACGGCCGCGGCGTGCGTGCCGACGTTGCGGGCCAGCCCCTCGATCCGGCCGGCGAGATCGACGAGCTCGCTCACCTCCCCGTCGGCCTCGCAGGCGGCGGCCAGCTGGCTGCCGGGGGCCGAGGCCTCCTCGATCGAGATGCCCAGCTGATCGGGGACGAGGGCCACGATGCCGTCGACCCGCGCCACCGGCATTCCCATCGCGCGGCCCACGTCTCGGATCGCCGCCCGCGCCGCGAGCGTGCCGAAGGTGCCGATCTGGGCGACGTTGGCGGCGCCGTACTTCTGCTTGACGTACTCGATGACCTCGCCGCGCCGTTCCTTGCAGAAGTCGATGTCGATATCGGGCGCCTCCTTGCGGTTCACGTCGAGGAAACGCTCGAAGAGCAGGTCGTACTCGAGCGGGCAGACGTGCGACAGCCAGAGTGCGTAGGCGACGAGCGCCCCCACGCCCGATCCTCTCGCCGCAGCCGGAATCCCCACTTCGCGCGAGTGGCGGACGAAGTCCCACACGATGAGGAAGTAGCTGGCGAATCCGAGGGTGTCGATGACGCCGAGCTCGCGGTCGAGGCGCTCCATCACGTGATCGTGGAGCACCGGGACGCCGTCGGGCCCCGGCTGCCAGCGCTTGGCGATGCCGGCGTAGCGGGCGTTGAGCCCCTCGAGGCACAGCCGGCGCAGCTCCTGGGAGGCGGTCAGTCCGCCCGGGACCTCGAAGCCGGGGAAATGCCGCTTGCCCAGGTCGAGCTCGATCGACACCCCGTCGGCGATCTCCTGGCTCCTCGCCACCGCGGCGCGCGTGACGTCGCCGGCGAGTTCGGCGAAGGCGTCGTGCATCTCGGACGGGCTCTTCAGGTAGAACTCGGTGGAGTCCATCTTCATCCGTGTCGGGTCGGTGCGGACCCGGCCGGTGTTGACACACAGGAGGATGTCCTGGGCGATCGAGTCCTCGCGGTTGACGTAGTGGCAGTCGCAGGTGGCGACGGGGGGGATGCCGAGCTCGCGCGACAGCTCGAGCGCCGCTCGCGTCACCTGCCGCTGGACGGCCAGGCCGTTGTCCTGGATCTCGATGAAGTACCGATCGCCGAAGATCCTCCGGAACCATCCCGCCACCTCGCGGGCCTTGGCCAGCTGCTCGGGCTGGTCGGCCCCGACGCCCACCAGGGAGCGGCTGAACTCGCCCGACAGGCAGCCCGACAGACATACCAGCCCCCCCGAATGGGCCTCGAGCAGTTCGCGGTCGATGCGCGGCTTGAAGTAGAAGCCCTCGAGGAAGGCCTTCGTCGCCAACTGGAGGAGATTGGCGTAGCCCTCGCGGTCCTTCGCCAGGAGGGTGAGGTGGTAACTCGACTCCTTCTGGCTGCCGGCGTCCTTCTGGAACCGGCTCCCGGGCGCGATGTAGGCCTCGTAGCCGATGATCGGATTCAGGCCGGCGGCCTTGGCCGTGGAGTAGAACTCGAGCGCGCCGTGGAGGTTGCCGTGATCGGTGATCGCCAGGGCGTTCATCCCCAGCTCCTTGGTCCTCCCCACCAGCCGGTCGATCGAACTCGCCCCGTCGAGGAGGCTGTAGTGGCTGTGGCAGTGGAGATGGACGAAGGAGGGGGCGGACATCCGTGGCCTCGCGCGGTGACGTTCCCGGCAGGGGGGCGGTCCGCGGGGCGCACTTCGCGCCACCGGCGGCCGTCTCCGATCGCCCGGAAAGGTGCCGGATTCTACCGCGCGGGAGAAGAGGTCGAGCCCGTACGCGAGAGCCGTCGCGGGAAAAAGTGCCGACCCGCAGTCGTCAGTCGCGGGGCGGCTCGGCGATGGCGCGGAGCATCTCGGCAAGCCGCCCCTGCAGGTCGAGCAACGCCTGCCAATGGGCGAAGTCGATCTCCACTCGCTCCGCGCCGGGGCGCATCGAGGCCCCCTCGGTGGCTTCGCGGAGCACCGCCTGGACATGGTCGAACAGCTCGACGAACTCCGCCGACTGCGCCGGGCTCATGCGGTCCGGTGGCGGCGGGAGGACGCCGGGGAGGAGCGGTGTGCGAATGTCGTCGATGCCGGAGACGGATCCGTCCCCCTGGCCGTCGACGAGCGCCCGCAGACGCCTGCCGAGATCGCGGGCCCGGGCCTCCTCGGCGGCCGGCAGGCGCGCCGCCACCTCCGCGATCCGTCGGTCGATGTCGGCGTGGGAGCCGACGAGGAGGAGCGATCTCCCCACCGCGATCATGTCCCCGTCGCGGACGATGCGGACCTGGATGTCCTCGCCGTTGACTTTCGTGCCGTTGGTGCTCTCCAGGTCGGTGAGGACGACCTTGTCGTTGTCTTCCTGGAGCTTGAGGTGGTAACGGCTGATCCGCTCGTCGTTGAGCTGGATCGTGTTCCCCTCCTCGCGGCCGATGGTCACCGGCGTGGGCAGGCGCTCGAAGACCCTTCCCCGGTCGGCGCCGTGCAGGACTCGCAGCGTCACGTGCGCCATCGGCTCGGAATCCGGTTCGGGTGAAGGCCGCAAGGACGGATGCATGCCGGGGGCGGCGTCAGGGGGTACCCCCTCGGGAGCAGCCGAAGAATACCATGCCCGGCACCCCGTTCCTCAACCCCGGACCGAGGCGATGTGATGGCCGAGCACCACCAGCGCCAGCGGCCGCGACCAGTGGATCGATTTCGGCTCCTTGAGGAAATCGTCCCACATCTGCCGGACAGCCCGGCCGTCGAACACCGGATTGCCGGCGAGCGAATCCACCGCGGATTCGCACCAGGCCCTCATCGGCCCCACCATCCACGCCCCCACGGGAAGCATGAACCCGGTCTTCTTTCGATCGATGACGGCGGGCGGAAGGATGTCCGCACACGCCTGGCGCAGCAACGCTTTTCCATGTCCGCCCGTCTTGGCTTCGCCCGGCAATGCCGAGACGTAGTCCACCAGCGACAGATCGAGGAAGGGGACCCGCACCTCGAGCGAATGACGCATGCTGTTGGCGTCGGTGTCGCGAAGGAGCGTGTCCCGCATGTAGTGGGTCGCTTCGAGTCGCGAGAGCGTGTTGAACGGGTCGCCGTCGTCCACCGGCAGACATTCGTCGCGCTGCAGATCGAGCCAGCTCTGGTCGAGCCCCAGCGCGGCGGGATCCAGACCGAAGGCCTTCAACCATCGATTCGAGATCACCCGACGGGTACCGAAGTACACGTTCGGGATCCCGTGGTCGCCCCCGGTGATGTCGACCATCTTCTCGAGGCTCGTGCGCCGGTCGAGCAGCGTCCCGGCACCGACGAAATCGCCGAAGCGTATCAGCGAGGGGATGAACGGTCGCCGTATCCATCGCTGCAGCCGGCTGATGCGATTCAGCGTGCCGTACCCGCCGAACAGTTCGTCCGCGCCGAGCCCGGAAAGCCCGACGACCACGCCCTCGCGGGACAGCGCGCCGCTCACCAGCGACGTGTTGAACCCGTCGATGCTGGGGCTGTCCATCGACTTCATCCACGACTGCAACGAATCGAAGACCGACGCGGTCTCCACGACGACGGAGACGTGCTTCATGCCGAGCTCATGGGCCGTGGCGGCGGCGATGACCACCTCGTCCTCGCCCAGCGACTTCTCGAAACCGACCGTGAAGGCCGTCACCTTCGGCGTCAGCGAGGCGGCGATCGTCGCCAGGATCGTGGAATCGATTCCGGCCGAGAGGAACACACCGACGGGCACATCCGCCTGCACGTGGCTCTTGAGGGCCCCGACGAGCATCTCGCGCACCCGCGACGGGGCATCGGCGTCGACGGGTCGGGGCCGGGCCGGGAAGGACCAGAACCGACGCCGCTCCGCCGGTGGGTTGTCACCCGAGAGCACACGGTCGTCGATCCACTCGAAGTACCCCGCGGGGAAGTCGCGGACATGGCTCCAGATCGTCCGCGGGGACTGGACCGATCCGTAGGCGAGCATGCCGGCGATGCCCGCGGCGTCGATGTCGGTGGGGACTTCTCCGGACGCCAACAGCGCCCTGATCTCGCTGGCAAACAGCAGCGCACCCGGCACCCGCGCCAGGTAGAGCGGCTTGATCCCCATCGGATCGCGCGCGAGAAGCAGACGGCGGTCCGATGCCCGGTGAAAGGCCAACGCGAACATGCCCTGAATGCGCTCGAGCCAAGCGTCGCCGTGCCGCACGAGCCCTTCGAGCAACACCTCGGTGTCGCTCCTGCCCCGGAAGCGGGCCCCCGACGCCGCCAACTCCTGCCGGAGGACGGCGTGATTGTAGATCTCGCCGTTGAACACCAGCACGTCGCCGGTGTCGGGATGCACCATGGGCTGATTGCCCGCCGGTGACAGATCGAGGATCGCGAGCCGCCGGAATCCCAATCCGCC
>CAWUOA010000211.1:0-5919 GCA_963923225.1 uncultured Planctomycetaceae bacterium | reverse complement strand
TATAAGAGACAGCCTGAGAAGGCGCGGCTTTCGGGGAGGAGGAGTGCCGGCGGGGCAGGGACTGCCTGCCGGCATCCGGGGAGGCGGGCTCGAGCGGGGAATCGACCAGTATTCGGCGGAAGCGTGGCTCCCGTCCAGTCTCGGCCGCGCTTTTTCGAGTCGGAGGATCGTCATGCCGAGGCCGCCGGCGTCGGTCGGACCCGAAAAACGCCGGTCGTGACGGTCGATCGGGCCGGCGGAGGGGCCATGGGCCCCTGGGGCCACCAGCCGTCACGCCCCCCCGTCGTCCTCGCGACTGCGGGCGTAGAGCCGGTCGATGAGGAGGCGCGGGGACTCGCCCGGGGCGAGCTCCACCCAGCCGGCCCGCAGCCGCGGCGACGCGGCCGCCCCGGCCGCGAGGCACGCCTCCTCCGCCAGGGCCCGGGCACGCTTTCCAGTGAACAGCGCGACCAGTTCGTCGCCTCCCAGCCGGGCCCGGATCAGGGCGGAGGGGGTGATCGCCCGCAGCCTCGCGGCGGCGTCCCGAAGCAGCGCGTCCCCGGCGGAAAACCCCCCCGCGGCGTTGGCGGCCTTCATGCCCACCACGTCGACGAGCAGGCAGGTGGCGGCCGGCGCGTCACTCCCCTGCACCGCGGCCGCGAGGCGGCGGAGGACGCGCTCGAAGGCGTCGCGCGGGGCCAGGCGTGTGAGCGCGTCGCGGGGTGCGGCCCCCGGGAGCAGGGCGGGCCGCCTGCCGCGGCCTGCCGGCCGGCCGCGTGATGGGTCGCGGCGGCGGGAAGAGAGGAATCGACTGGAGACGGAGGGACTCGAACCCTCAACCTCCGCGTTGCAAACGCGATGCTCTGCCAATTGAGCTACGTCCCCGAGAACCGCGTCCCGGAAGCCCGGCCGGGCAGGCAGGCATGAAAGACTGCGCGCGCCAAGATTCGAACTTGGGACCTCTACCTTATCAGGGTAGCGCTCTAACCAACTGAGCTACGCGCGCTTGCTTGCCGCCTGCCTCGGGGGCCGGCCGCGAAGCAAGTATCGGCCCTCCCGGCGGGATTGCAACCCACCAGGCGCGGCGAGCCCGAGGGGGCCGCAAAGTCGACGCATCCGTCCCCGTTTTCCAGTCCCTCCCGGGGTGCCAGGAGGGGCGGCCCGGTGGTCCGCGACACGGCGTGAAAGTGGGGGTGGCGCCGCGCGCGGCAGTCGTTACTTTCTCTGCCGTCAACCTCCCAGGAATCCACCCATGATCGCCGTCCGACTCCCCTTCCCCACCCTGCCCCGTCTCCGTCCTTCGTCCCCGCGCCTCGCCTGGATCCGCCTCCTCGGGGCCGTGGCGCTGCTCGGCGGCCTGGCGGCTCCCGCGTCGGCCCAGCCGACGGTGGAATACGCCCTCGGCCTGGTGCCCAAGCAGAAGGGGGTCGACTACACGCTCCTCGACGGCGACGAGGCGAAGGCCGCGACGCTGAAGATGGAGAAGGGGGACGGGATCAACGCGATGGTGGTCCGTGGGCCGCGTGGCGACGTGCTCCGCAGCTTCGCCGACACCAACGGCGACCGCACCGTCGACCGCTGGAGCTATTTCAAGGACGGCGTCGAGGTCTATCGCGAGATCGATTCCGACTTCAATTCCAAGCCCGACCAGTACCGGTGGCTGAACTCGGCCGGAAGCCGGTGGGGGATCGACGAGGACGAGAACGACACCCTCGACGCATGGAAGACCCTCTCCGCCGAGGAGGCCAGCGCCGAGGTGGTCGCGGCCCTCAAGAACCGGGATCCCGGCACGTTCGCCCGCCTCCTCCCCTCGAAGGACGATCTCGTCGCCGCCGGCGTCGCCGAGCCGCTGCTGTCGGAGCTCGTCGGCCGCACCGCCAAGGCGGAGAAGGAGTTCGCCCTGCTCGCCAAGGAGCAGCAGCAATTCGGGCCGAAGGCGCAGTGGGTGAACATGCTCGCCTCCGCCCCGGGGGCGATTCCGGCCGGCAATCCCGGCGCCGCGTCCGATCTGCTCGCCTACGACAACGTCGTGGCGCTGGTCGACGCCGGCGACAAGGGGGGCAGCGGCCAGGTGTACGTCGGCTCGCTCCTCCGCTGCGGCGACGTGTGGCGCCCGATCGACGCCCCGCAGCTGCCCGGCGCCAAGGGGGAGATCGCCGAGCCGATCGCCTTCTTCTCGCCCCGGATGGGCACCGCCGCCGGCCCCGACGCCGCTTCGGAGGACGAAGCCCTCAAGCCGCTCATCGAGAAGCTCCGCGGCGTGCAGTCCAAGCTCTCCGCCGCCACCGGCGACGACCGGGCCAAGCTCGCCGAGGAGCAGGTGCGGCTCCTCGAGGAGGCCACGGGCGCGGCGTCGGAGGACCAGAAGGGCTTCTGGACCAAGCAACTCGCCGAGACCGTCGCCGCCTCCGTGCAGGACGGCTCGCTCCCCGGCGGGATCGAGAAGCTCGAGCAGATCGTCGCGGCCAGCGCCGGTGACGAGCCGCTGCAGGCCTTCGCCGCCTTCCGTCTGGCCTCGGCTCGCTACGCGGCGAGCATGCAGGCACCGGGCGCCGACGTCGGCAAGGTGCAGACGGCGTGGCTCGAGGAGCTCGCCGCGTTCGTGAAGGACCACCCCACGGCGCCCGACACCGCCGAGGCGCTGCTGCAGATGGGGATCGCCGACGAGTTCGGCGGCAACGAGCAGGACGCCCTGGCCCGCTACGGCGCGATCGTCAAGGACTTCCCCGATTCCCCCTCCGCGAAGAAGGCCCGCGGCGCCGCCCGGAGGCTCGAGAGCGTGGGACGGACGCTGGCCCTCTCCGGCACCGCCGTCGACGGCAAGCAGGTGTCGCTCGAGTCGCTCAAGGGCGTGCCGGTGCTCGTCCACTACTGGGCCACCTGGTGCGAGCCCTGCAAGGTCGACATCGCCCAGATCAAGGAGCTGTACACGAAGTACGGGCCGAAGAAGTTCGCCGTGGTGGGGATCGCGCTGGACAGCGACAAGGCGACGCTCACCAAGTACCTCGGCCAGAAGCCGCTCCCGTGGCCGCAGCTCCACGAGGCCGGCGGGCTGGACGGCCGGCTCGCCGAGGAGCTCGGCGTCCTCACGTTGCCGACGATGTTCCTCCTCGACGCCGAGGGGAAGGTCGTCGACCGGAACCTCGTGATCGCGGACCTCGAGAAGAAGCTCGAGGAAATGGTCGGCCAGTGACCTTCGCCGGCGGCGGGGAGGCTCCGCACGCGACGGCGGGCGTCTCCCCGGCGCCGGTCCCCTGACCCTTGACCCGGGAGCCGGAGGCGTTCGCATGGGAATCGGTGCACTCGGTGGCGGGGCGCTGTTGTGCCTCTTCGGTGGCGTCCAGGCGATCGGGCTCCTGGCATCGATGTCGTCGCGCGTGGCCCAGGGGACCCGTTTCGAGTCGCTGGCCCAGTGGCTCTGTCTCGGGGGCCTGGCCCTCGTGGGGGCGCTGTGCGGCTTCGCCGTCCAGTACGGGCCGGGGGCGGCGGCCACCTCCGCCGTCACCCTCCTTCTGATGACGATGATCGCCGTCGTCGACGTCCGCGCACGCGATTGACCCCGAGGCGGTGCCCCGCCCGGCCGGCCCGGCTTCCCGGAACGGCCCGCGCCCCCCATCTTGCCGGTATCTCCGGCACCTGGCGCTTTTCCGCGAGAACCGGAAAAAGACTCCCGTCCCGTGCGACCGACAGCCGATGGAAGGGGTCAGGAGCATCCACGCGTACCCCGACGGGTCGGACCGTGGGGCGCCATCGGAGGAGCCCGCCAGTCCCCGGTCCGTGCTGCCGAGCAAGGAGTCAAGCATGTCCATTTCCAGGTCCACGTTCCTGGTCGCGGTGGTCGTGGCGTCCGCGGTGACGTCCGCCGCCGGCGCCGACGATCTCGCCTCCACCGTGGCCGGCCAGCTGCATGCGAGCGGCGCGGTGAAGGGCCACGAGGTGAGGGTCGATGCGAAGAAGGATGGCACCGTCATCCTCCAGGGCGAGGTGGGCGACGCCCGCCAGTTCGCCGCCGCCGAGGAGGTGGCGAAGAACACCAAGGGTGTCGAGCGTGTCGCCAATCGCCTCACCATCGCCAAGCCGGCGGAGGCCGAGGACGCCGCCCCGTCGACCGGGCTCCTCAATTCGTTCTCCATCCCGGCGTCGATCCGCTCCGCGGTCGGCTTCGGGAAGTCGGCCAAGACGGATGACGGCCGCGGCGTCCAGCTCACCCAGGCGGTGGGCTCCGCTTCCGGCGGCTCCGGACCGCGTCAGCTCGGCAATGGGCCGGCCCGCCCGATGCAGCCCCATGCGTCCTCCCGCGGCCCGATGGGCGGCCAGCAGGTCGCCATGCGGCAGCCGATGAATCTGCCCGGCCCCGGCGGCTACGCCGGTGCCGCGAACGAGGCCATCAACGGGGCGATGGGAAGCGTCCCCGGCGGCCTCCGCGACGGCCAGGTGGTTCCCGGCTCGATCCGCTACACCGAGAACGGCGCCCCGGCTGCAGGGGCTCCCTACGCCGGCGGCCCGCAGTACTCCGGCGGCCCCGCCCCGTACGTCGGCACGCCCGGCATGGCCCCGATGGGGCCGCAGGGGGGCCTGGGGGCTCCGATGCCGGCCCGCGGGATGGGCGTGGGAGCCGGTGCGGTGCCGATGCGTGGCGACGGGCCGAACATGCCCAACTACGCCTGGCCGAGCTACGCCTCCTCCCCGAACTACGGAGCCGTCCAGTATCCCAGCCAGTACTCGCCGACCGCCTGGCCGTACATCGGACCCTTCTATCCCTATCCGCAGGTGCCGCTCGGCTGGCGGCGGGTGAGCCTCGAGTGGGACGACGGCTGGTGGTGGCTCGACTTCGACGATCGGCACATCCACAGCCACCATCGCTGATCGCTCGAACCGGCCCGCGACGCACGACACCGCACGACCCATCCCCGAGACCGGGGGTGGGTCGCTGCTTTTGGCGGAGGGGGATTCGACGCGTCGCGGCCGGATGCCGCGTGCGGGGCCCTGGCCGGTCCGGGGCATCGCCAGCCCGTCCGGTTTTTCTTGCCCCGTCGGAAAAATCCGCAAGTCGGGCGCCGGCACGGTCGATACAACCCGCAGGCCTTTCCGGCCTCGACCGCTTTCCAGACCGTTCGAGGAGTTTCCCATGACGGTTTCCGCCCGGTTCCTCCTGCTCGCCGTGGTGCTCGCCGCGGGCACTGTCACCCAGAGCGGCTGCTTCTGGATCGCGGCGCAGGGCCCGAACCTCGGACCTCTGGCCTTTCCGATCCCCGTCCCGGTCGGCATCCAGAAGAACAAAGAGGACCAGTTCTGGGAGTACGAGCGCTACGAGCGCACCCCGGTCCTCGGCGCCCTCCAGCCCGGCGGCCCCTGCGTCGCGCTCGACGAACCGAGCGACGACGAGGTGATGCGGGCCCTCGAGCACGCCCGTCCGGTGGAGGGCAACTGGCCCTTCCTCTACGAGGTGCAGCGGAACCACGTCCGCATCTCGAAGTGCAAGATCGCCGACTACATCGATCCGCCGCGGCACCTGCCGCTGGTGGGCCCCACGCAGCTCCACCACGCCCACTACAAGTGCACCGTCTACTTCCAGGAGGTGAAGCGGGTCGGCTGGCCGGTCCCGCACACGCTGGTCGACGACGACTGCCAGGAAGTGGTCTACATCGACCACGACCACCTGCACATGGTCGGCGATCTCGATCCCGGCTGCGACGCGAACTTCTGATCCGGAAAGGTCACGGCGGTCGGTTCGGGACGACGTGTCCCGGACCGACCGCCGACCCCCGGGCGGCGAAACGAGTCCCGAAACAGGCACGCCGGCGGAATCCCGCCGGCGTCTCTCTTTTCCTGGCGGGGCCGGTTTCACCGAACAGGCCGCACGGCACGACGCCCTCCGACGAGGGCCTCCCGCCCCTGCCCCGCCAGGAAGCCGAGAATGGTGGCGATGAGCGGCGACAC
>CAWUOA010000210.1:0-5939 GCA_963923225.1 uncultured Planctomycetaceae bacterium | reverse complement strand
TCGGGCACCACCACGAGGTTGCCAGTGCCCTGCTGGAACACCAGCCACTGCGACTCGCCGTTCAGGCCAGCGAACGTGCCAGTCACCCACTCACCCCGGCCACCGCCAACAGGGCTGAAGGTGAGATTATCGTACGGCGAGTTGCCACCGACGATCGTCACACTGGTGAAGGAACCAGTCGTGGCCCCGCCGAAGATGCTCGTCGTCGCCCAGTTGTCGAACAACGTGCCAGCAGCAACCTGGGAGAAGTTCAGGGAGAGATCGCCACCGTACGCAGTCGAGTTGTTGACGAACGTATCGGAAGCGATGTCAGTCCCACCCGCACCGCCAATGAAGGCCTGGGTCGTCGAACCACCGTTCAGCGTGACGTCGCCGCCGAACGAGGCCCCGAAGGTACCAGCACCGGTCATCTTTCCACCGGCCGACACGGTCACGTCGCCGACCTGGGACTCATTGAGAACCAACGTCGCACCGCTAGAGACCGCGAGGCTCACATCAGTCGTGCCAAGGACCTGAGTCGACCCGGAGGACAGCGTGAGATTGGCGGGAGCCGAAGAGGTCGTGACGCTCGTCAGCTTGGTGTACCCAACCCCGCCCACGGTCGCGGTCGGTCCGACGAGATTCAACGCACCCACGGTCAGGCCGGGATTGGCACCGGACTTGCGGGAATTGGCAATGCTACCGCCGTTGACGAGATTCAAATCGCCAGCGGCAGACAACGAATAGGGAGTCGAACCCGCCGCGACGGTGAGCGAACTGATGGCGTTGGAGCCGGCGCCGGGCATGACGATCGCATAACGATTGCCAGTGTTCGTCGCGGGCAGCGTCACGGTGCCATTGACACCCGGAACACCACCACTCCAGTTACCTGCAGTCGACCAACTCGTATTCGAGGCACCAGTCCAGGTCGACTGGGCGAAAGCCCCACTCGCCCCGATGGAGACGAGGCCCAAAGCCGAGATACCGGCAATGAGCCAACGGAAGGAAAAGCGTGCGGCCATGCAAAAGCCCTTTCTTGGGGGAAACCTGATCCTGTTCCTGCAAACTCTGAGATGAACTCTTCCGAGAGATTTGCCCTGACGGCGAGTAACCTAAACGAGCCTCAAAAGGGTGTCAACCACCCCGTCGAAAAAAATGACCGAATCCGAAGGAGAGCGCCGCTAATCGACAAAAACTGTTTTTGTGTAAAAAAACGCCTGAGCCATCCATCTTTTTCTCGCCCGGATCCGCAAGCGTCTCCCTCGCGATGGGGAGGCCGCCGGGCGCCTCGCCGCTGACAAGGAGCCTCGTGATCCCGTCGAGGGATCACTTCTGCCGCTGGAATTCCAGCGGCTTGGCCTCCTTCGGGGCGCCCGCCACGATGAAGTCGAAGGCATCGTTCCCCTTCGACGTCACCCTGGCCACCATCGTGCCCTGCGACTCGGTCTCGAGTGCGATCGAATCGCGGTCGGACGATAGCGTGCCTTTGATATCGACCGCCGGCTTCCCGTCCGGCAGTGCTTTCCAAGAAAAACTCGAATCCTCCCCAATAGTGAGTAGGACCGCGTTCTTCCCGTCGACTGCCTTCCAGGTTCCGACGAGGTCGGTCTCCGGTCCGGCCTGCTCGGGCTGCTGCTCGGCCGCCGGGGGAGCGGCGGCCTGGGTCTGATCCGCCGGCTTGGCCTGGGCCGCGCCGGGAAGCTCCTCCGCCTTCTCGGCCGGCGGGGGGGTGAGCGACTCGAGCAACCGCTTCGAGACGATGTCGCCCGGCTGCTTCTCGGCCACCACCCGCAGCGCCTCCGCCGCCAGGTCGGCATGGCCGCCGACGAGGTAGTGGTAGGCGAGGACGAAATGGCCCGCGGCGTCGGCCGGATTCTTCCGGCAGAAGTCCTCGAGCTTGCGGAGCTGGGCCGTGTAGGTGTCGACCGAGCCGTAGAGGCCGCTCATCGTGGTCCAGTCCATGCCGGGCGCGACGGCGAGGACGGCATTGAGCGTGGCCGCCGCCTCGGGGTAGCGGCCCAGCGCGAAGAGGGACAGCGCCCGCACCTCGTGGAGGACGGTGTCGTTCGGGGTCGCCTTGACCGCCCGGTCGATCGCCGTGAGGGCCGCCGCGTAGTCGCCCTGCTTGAACCGTCCGAGGGCTTCGTCGACGGCCTTGTTGGCCTCGGCCTGCGCCGGAGTGACCTGCGCGGTCGAGGATCCGGCGCCGCCGTCGCCCCCTTGCGCGTTGTTCGGCGAGGCGTTGGAGGCGTCGCCGCCGTCGCTGGTGATGTAGTTGTTCACCACGATCGGCTGCGAGTAGTCGTAGGGCGACGCCGCCGCGACCGTCGGCTGGGAGACGTAGTAGGGGTTTGCGTAGCTGGTGGCGTATCCCAGCGAGCTCGAGCCGAGCCCCCATGAGTTCACCATCGACGTCATCCCCAGCGAGGCCGCCCCGAACGCCAGCGGCGTGGCCCAGCCGTTCCCCCAGCAGCCGTTGTACCAGCCGTCGTAGTAGGGATTGACGAAGCCGGTGTTCCAGGCGCTGGCGTAGCCGCCGTAGCCGGGGTACCCGTAGCCGTAGCCGCCGTACCCGCCGTAGCCCCAGCCGCCGCCGAGGCCCCAGCCGGCCAGCGCGCCGACGCCGGCGCCGATGCCGAAGGAGGCCCAGTTGCTGCCGTTCCAGCCGCCGTAGTAGCCGCCGCCACCCCAGCCGTTTCCGCCGTAGTAGCCGCCTCCCCAGCCGCCACCGTTGATGTTGTTGTTGTTGATGTTGACGTTGTTGCCGATGTTGTTGTTGTTGCCGTTCCAACCGGGTCGGTTGTTCCAGTTCGGCCGGTTGCCGCCGATGCCGGGACGACCACCCTGATTCCAGCCCCCTTCGCCCGGGCGGTTTCCACCCGGACGGTTCCAGCCGCCGTCGCCGGGGCGGTTTCCTCCGCCGATGCCGCCAGGGCGATTGCCGCCGATGCCGGGGCGGTTCCCACCGCCGGCGACGTCACCGGGACCGGGTCGATTGCCACCGCCGATGCCGCCGGGACGATTGCCTCCGCCACCGGGACCACCGATGCCGCCAGGTCGGTTTCCACCACCGGGGCCACCACCACCGATGCCGCCCGGACGGTTGCCCCCACCGATGCCGCCGGGACGGTTCCCGCCACCGCCGATCTGACCGGGAAGCGTCGTCGCGCCGCCGGGGCCGGTGCCGCCCGGACCGGCGATCCCACCCGGGCGGTTGCCGCCGCCGCTGCCACCGGGACGATTACCCCCGCCCAGGCCACCTCCCGGCTGCGGGAACGACGGCTTGGTCATGCCACCCAGGCTCGGGCGGTCACCGCCGCCGAGGCCCGGGCGATTGCCCCCGCCGCCGAGCTGACCGGGGAGGGTCGTCGCGCCGCCAGGGCGATTGCCCCCGCCGACTCCGCCTGCACCGCCACCGATGCCACCGGGACGGTTGCCTCCGCCCAGCTGACCGGGGAGGGTCGTCGCGCCGCCGGGGCGATTGCCCCCGCCGACTCCGCCCGCACCGCCACCGATGCCGCCGGGACGGTTGCCCCCGCCCAGACCGCCGCCCGGCTGCGGGAACGAGGGGCGCGTGGTCGGCGTGCCACCGAGTTGCCCGCCGCCGAGTTGACCGGGCCGATTGGCGAATCCCCCACCCGGGCGCGAGGCATTCCCCCCCGCGAGGCCACCGGGAAGGTTTCCGGGACGATTGAGCCCGCCGATGCCGCCGGGCTGGGCGGGACGGGTCTGGCCACCGAGGCCGCCCGGGCGAGCGCCGCCACCGAGACCGCCGGGCTGGGGCGACGGGCGCGTCATCCCCGGGCCGACGCCACCGAGGCCGGGCCGGCTCGACATCCCACCGGGACGCTGTTGCCCGATCTGCGGCATCGGCCGGTTGGCGGCGCTGGGAAGCGACGGCCGCTGCATGTTGCCCATGCCGGGACGCTGGAAATTGGGCTGGGCGGGCCGCTGCTGCATCCCCATGCCAGGCCGGCCCATCTGCTGCGGCATGTTGGGCCGAGCCATCTGCTGCGGCCGCTGCATCTGCGGCGCCGGCCGGCTCATCTGCTGCGGCCGCTGCATCTGCGGCGCGGGGCGGCTCATCTGCTGCGGCCGCTGCATCTGCGGCCGCTGCATCTGGGGCGCGGGGCGGCTCATCTGGGGCGCCGACGGACGCGCTCCCCCACCGCCGACCCGCCCCATCGGGGGACGGGCGTCGGCCACCAGCGGAAGGCCCAGGGCGAGGACCGCCCAGCAGAGACTCGCAAATCTCGCGCGCATTCGAAGGTCACCTTTCGTGAGGAGCGGAGCGGTGCCCGCGCCAGGAAACCATCAGGAAACGATGTCGATCACCCCGCCGACGCGGTGCGCGAGCGGGACACGTTCATTCGCGACCCGGACCGGTTCGGTTCACGGGCCGCCCGACAATTCGCAGGTTTGAAAGCCGGCGGCGGCCACGACACGCCGGCTTTCGCCCCTCGTACACCGTAGCGATCACCTGTCAGGGCAGGGCGGGGTCGTGGCCGTCGCCCTGCGGTGGCTTCACTGCCCGATCTTGATCGCGGGCTTGCCCGGCACCGCAGGCGTCGCTGGGACCGCAGGCACCGCCGGCTTCACGGTCGGAGCGGGGGACGGGACCGCCGGCTTGGATTCGACGGACCCGGCCGGCGTTCCTTGCACCGGCTTCCCCTCGGAAGCCGCGGGCTTCACCGCGGGAGCGGGCGCCCCCGTGGCGGGAGCGGCGGCCCCGGACGGCTGCACGGCAGCCCCGGGCGCCGGCGGCTGGCGGGCGATGCGGAGTTCGAACTCCGGTTCGTCGACGCCGCCGACGATCCGGTCGCTCGAACGGACGATGAAGTGGTCGTCGTCGACCGGGACGAGCGTCACGGTGGCCGAGCCGGTGGTGCCGTCGGGCATGGTGGCCTCGGTCTTCACGACCCAGCCCGCCTCGGTGGGCACCCACTCACCGGTGCTGAAGCCGCCGTCGGAGTCGAACGTCCAACTGCGCAGGACGCCCTCCAGCGGATCCCAGCCGATGCGCTGGTGGCTGCGCGACTCGGGCGCCCCCTGGGAGGCGAGCGTGTAGTCGCCGACGATGAAGTTGCCGTCGTCCTCGAAGCGGTAGCTGATGGTGGTCTTCCCTTCGGGGCTCTCGTCGACCCAATCGCCGACCAGGAAGGAGACTGCGGAGAGCATTTCGGCTGGGGTCGGCGGCGGGTCGTCGGCGAACTCGCTGTAGGTCGCGATCGGCCACTGGTCTCCGACCTTGTCGCGGACGGCGACGTAGCGGACCTGCGCGGCGGAGTCGGCGTCGGGCACCGTCACCAGCCGCACCCCCTCCTCGATCGCCAGACTGTCACCGACGGTGCGCACCCCGGTGACCTGCATCTGCAGGTTCGCCTTGGGGAACTTCTCGAAAAAACCCTTGAAAAGAGCGGCGATCTGCTCGCGGCCGGCGAAGACGTTGCCGTTCTCGTCGACGAGCTCGCCCTTCTCCATGAAGAGCTTCGAAAACCCCTCGGCATCCCCCTTGTTGAACGCCTCGACGGTCAGGGTCTCGGCCTTCCGCACCGCCTCCACGAGCTCCGGCGGGGCCTGGGCCGTCTCGATGACGTCGATCTCGACGACGTCGACCTCGACCACGTCCCCCTCCGCCGGCTTCGCGGCGGCAGCGGGGGCCGCCGCCCCGGCGGCGGGCTTCGTCGCCTGCGCCTGCCAGGCGTGCGCGTACCCGCCGAGCGGGCAGGCCAGGAGACAAGCGGCGATCCACCGCAGCCCACGGACCGAAACCGCAGGGCAACCAGCCTCACCCGACATCCGGGACGCCGCCGTTCCTCGCATGGATTTCCCCTGACTGAAGAGTGTCACGAACGCCCGGCCCTCGACGCCGGACACTGACTAACTCACCATTTTCCACCGCCGCGTGCAAGCATCCCTCAAAGTCGCTCATCCGCTGCAGCCGGCCATCCCGACTCCCG
>CAWUOA010000209.1:0-5959 GCA_963923225.1 uncultured Planctomycetaceae bacterium | reverse complement strand
CGGTGGGGTGTGGAGGAGGTCGGTCGGGGGGACGGGCAGCGGGGGGACCGGGCTTTTCAGAGCATGCCGGTCTGCTCGGGGAAGCCGAAGAGGCAGTTGAAGTTCTGCACCGCCGCGCCCGAGGCCCCCTTCACGAGGTTGTCGAGGCAGGAGATGAGGAGGATCCTCCCGCGCACCGCCCGGGCGGTGATGTCGCAGAAGTTCGTGTCGACGGTGTCCTTGGTCCCGGGCAGGTGGTCGACGACGCGGACGAACCGCTCCCCCCGGTAGGCGTCGCGGAGACATTCCATCACGCGGGCCTCGGTCGTCCCGGCGCGGGGCCGGGCATAGATCGTCGAGAGGATACCCCGGTCCATCGGCGCCAGTTGTGGGGTGAAGATCACGGCCGGCCGGGCGCCCGCGTGACGGGCGATCACCTGCTCGATCTCGGGGGTGTGTCGGTGCCGGCCGACGTTGTACGCCGACATGCTCTCGTTGCACTCCGGAAAGTGGGTCATGAGCTTCGGGGTCCGCCCCGCGCCGCTGACGCCGCTCTTGGAGTCGACGATGATGTCGTCGGCGTCGAGCAGTCCCGCCTTGAGCAACGGCGCCAGCGGCAGGATCGCCGAGGTGGAGTAGCACCCGGGATTGGCCACGAGGTCCGCGCCGGCGATGCTTCCGCGGAACAGTTCCGGCAGGCCGTAGACGGTGCGGCCGAGACGATCGGGGTCGGGGTGGGTGTGTCCGTACCACTCGAGGTAGGTGGCGGCGTCGTCGAGACGGTAGTCGGCGGAGAAGTCGACGACCTTCGCCCCGCCGGCCAGGATGCGGGGGAGGATTTCGGCGCTGGCGCAGTGGGGGAGGCAGCCGAAGACGCAGTCGGCCCGCGCCGCCACCTCCTCGGGCGCCAGGTCCTCGAGCGGGATGTCGAGTCGGCCGACGAGGCTCGGATGCACGCTCGACACCGGCGTGTTCCCCTCCTGGCGGCTCGTGGCGGCGACGACGCGCACCTCGGGATGGCGGAGGAGGATCTTCAGCAGCTCGAGCGCCGTGTAGCCGGTGGCACCGAGGACGGCGACTTTGATCATCGGGGTTCCTCGAAGGGGCGGGAGACGTGTTATAGCGGTCCTGCCCGGGAACTCACTACGTCGATCGGGGCGGGGCGTTCGCCGGGAGCCGCCGGCGGAGCGGGGAGCTCAGCCCGGTCGGCGCGGACGGCGGCCGACGGCGGTGGAGCAGTGCGTGGCGACGACGCGCACCAGCCACGCCGCCACGGCCCCCTTCGTCCCCCGCCGCTCGCCGACTTTCACATGGCGGTGGTCGTAGACGGCGACGGCGGTCGAGCCGGAGTTCACGGCCGAGAGGTCGTTGACGACGATCAGGTCGCAGGCCTTGGCGTCGATCTTCTCCAGGGCCCGGGCCGGGTCGGCGCCCGGCTCGAGGGCGAAGGCCACCATCCACTGCGTGGGCCCCGCCTTCCGCGCCAGGGTGGCGATGATGTCGGGGGTGGGCTCGAGCTCCAGGACCAGCCGCGTCCCCACGCGGGGGATCTTTCCGGGAACGCGCGTGGCGGGCTCGAAGTCGCACGGGGCCGCCGCGGCGATGACCCCGTCGACGGCCGGCAATTCCTTCAAGCAGGCGGCGAGCATGTCGCGCGTGGACACCACCGGAACGACGCGCGCCCGTGGCGGATAGACGACCGACACCGGGCCGCTGACGATCGTCACGTCATGGCCCGCGGCGAGCGCCGCCCGGGCCAGCGCCGCGGCCATCCGCCCGCTCGAGCCGTTGGTGAGGTAGCGGACGTCGTCGAGGTAGGCGCGGGTCGGTCCGGCGGTGAGGAGGATCTTCGCCATGGCGGGATCAGCCGGCCCCGTTGCGGGGCGTCCGGGCGAGTTCCGCGACGATCGCCGCGGCGATCTGCTCCGGCTCCGCCATCCGGCCGGCCCCCGACTTGCGGCAGGAGAGCCAGCCGCTTCCCGGCGGGACGATCGTCGCGCCATCCTCCTCCACGCGGGCGACGTTCCGCTGCACGGCCGGCTTGGCCCACATCGCGGCGTTCATCGCCGGGGCGTGGATCACCGGGCACTCCGCACACAGCAGGAGCGTCGTGAGGAGATCGTCGGCGATCCCGTGTGCCGCCCTGGCGAGCAGGTCGGCGGTCGATGGCGCGACGACGAGACACTCGGCACGGTTCGCCAGTTCGATGTGGGCCCCCAGCGGCCAGGCGGAGGGGTCGAATCCGCGCGTGGCCACCGGCCGGCCGGTGAGCGCGGCGAACGTCGCCGCCCCGACGAACCGTCGGGCGTCCCGGGTCATCACCACGGTCACGCCGGCCCCCCGCTGGACGAGGAGGCTCGTCAGCGCCGCCGCCTTGAAGGCGGCGATCCCGGCGGAGACGCCGAGGACGATCTCGCGGCCGGTCAGGGGGGAAGCGTTCACGGAGGTGTCAGAGCGTGGTGACGTCGAAGTCGACCGGACCGCCGCCGGCCTCGCCCGACTCGCCGGTGATGCGGAGGTTGGAGGAGGTGTCGAGGTAGATCTTGTCCTGCTTGATCTCCTCGATGACGATCTGCATCTTGTCGTCGGTGTCGACGTCCACGAGCGGACGGCCGCCGGCGTTGAGCGCCACCAGACGCTTCTGGATCAGCGTGGAGAGCTTGAAGCGCCCTCCCACCTTGTTGACGATCTCCTCCTCACGCAGGTCGTCGATCATGCACGGTCTCCTCGGGGGCGGTCGGGTATGGGGGGCGGAACGAGAGGGGAAGGGATCGACTCGCGCCGATCGGTGCGGGGGTGTCAGGCGTCGCTCGCGGAGGATCGAGCCGCCGGTTTCGGGCGCGTGACCTCCGGAACCGCTCCCGGCAGGCCGGCCTCCGCGAGGATCCGTTCGATCGCCGCGACCGCCGCCCCGACGTCGTCGTTGACGACACGATGGCGATAGCGGTGCGACTCTCGCAGTTCCCGATGGGCGACTTCCAGGCGGCGGGCCATGGCCTCGGGCGTCTCGGTGCCGCGCCCGCGGAGCCGCTCGCCGAGCTGTTCCGGGTCGGCCGGCTCGACGAAGATCGTCAAGGCGGCCGGATACCGGTCCAGAATCGACAGTGTACCCTCGACGTCGATCTCCAGCACGACCCACTTTCCGGCGGCGATCCGGGGTGCCACCTCGTCCGCCAGGGTGCCGTACCAATGCTGCCGGCCGTAGACGCGGCAGCACTCGAGGAACTCACCCGCCGCCCGCCGGCGCTCGAAGTCGTCGGGGCGGAGGAAGTGGTAGTCGACGCCGTCCCGCTCGCCCGCCCGGGGGGGCCGGGTGGTCGCGGAGACGCTCGGCACGAGCTGCGGCAGGTCGTGGAGGATGCGGCGCAGGATCGTCGTCTTGCCGACCCCGGATGGACCGGAGATGACCACGACCCTGCCCGGCGGAGGGGAAGCCGGGACGGGATTGGAGGAACGCGCCATCCGGATGTTGTAGCCGAGCCTTCGGCCGGGTGAAAAGCGTCTGGCGCCGGGGGCCCCGATTCCCGGCCCGGTGGGGCGGCTTCGAGGACGTGCCCCTCACGCCGTCGCCGCCTGCGGCGGCCGGCCAGGCGGCGGTCACTCGAGGTTCTGGACCTGCTCGCGGAGCCGCTCGACGAAGGTCTTGATCTCGACCACGGTATGGGCGATCTCCACGTCGGCGGATTTGGAGCCGATGGTGTTCGCCTCCCGGGCGAGTTCCTGGGAGAGGAAGTCGAGCGGACGGCCGGGCGACTCCTCGCCGAGGAGCCGGGTGAACTGTCCGAGGTGGCTCTCCAGGCGCGCCAGTTCCTCGGCGATGTCGGTGCGGTCGGCGAGGAGGGTGATTTCCCGGGCCAGGTCGCCGGGGGCGAGCTTGTGCCCCTGGGCCTCGAGCGCCTTGGCCACCCTCTCGGAGAGCCGCAGCCGGTGCTCCTCGAGCACCCGTGGCAGGCAGTCCCGGATCCGCGCCGCCAGGCTCCCGACGCCCGCGCACAGGCCGAGCATGTCGCGGGCGGTCGCCTCTCCCTCGGCCTGCCGCATCCGATCGAGGCCGTCGAGCGCGGAGGACAGCGCCCGCTCCACCAGGGGCCAGGCCTGCTGGATCGACTCGGGCGACGGGATCGCGTCGACGAGGACGCCCGGCAGCGACAACAGCGCGTCGGCGTTCGCCGGCACGGGGAGCGAGTGGGTGGCGCAGAAGTCCTCGAGTTGATCGAGGTAGGCGCCCAGCTGCGCCTGGTCGATCCCTCTGGCGGCCGGCGCGACGGGGCCGGTGAGATCGAGCGATACCTGCACCGCGCCGCGGCGCACGCGCTCGCGGATCGCGGCCTCGACCCTCGATTCGAGAATCGCGAAGCCTTCCCGGGCGCGGAGCGTGACTTTCAGGAAGCGATTGTTGACGCTCCGCACCTCGACGCGGCAGGAGTTCGGGCCCTCGGTGGCGAGGCCCTCGCCACAGCCGGTCATACTGAAAGGCATGGTGTCAACGTGCGTGGATGGGCCGCCCCGAGGGCCGACATCGCCGGCGCCACGCGGGGGAAGCGGTCCGGAGGATCACTTGGTTCCGCCGTCGGACTCGGCGGCGGGGGCATCGGCAGCCGGGGCCGCAGGAGCGTCGGTCGCGGCCGGGGCGGCGGGGGCATCCTGGCCGGCATCGCCCGCGGGCACGGTCGCCGCGGCCCCGCCGGGCAGCGCGGCATCGCCGCCGGGGGCCGAAGGCACGACGGTGTTGCCGGTGCCGATCGGAGCGGCGGTGCCGAGGGTCGCGGCGTTGAACTTCGAAGCCTGGCGGCCGAGGACGTTGAGGGCCAGGATGCAGAGGAGAATCCAGAACGCCGCCACGCCGACGGTGATCTTCGTGAACACGTCGCCCGCCTTCGTGCCGAAGGCGCTCTGGCCCCCCGCGCCGCCGAGAGCCCCGGCGAGCCCGCCGCCCCGTCCGCGCTGGATGAGCACCAGGAGGATCAGGAACAGGGACGAGAGGATGAGGAACAGGCCGAGGAGGAAGCGGACGATCATGGCGACGGATTCCGGACAGAGTCGGGAAGGACACGGTCCCGGGGACCGCGGGTGGAGGACGGGAAAAGCTCGTGCGAAACGAGCGGTGACAGTCTAAGGCGTGGAACTCCCGGCGCCGACAGCGGTTCGCGGGAGGCGGGCCGCGGCTCAGCCGAAGGCCCGGGCGATGGCGAGGAAGTCGTCGGCCTTGAGGCTCGCCCCACCGACGAGCGCCCCGTCGATGTCCGGGCAGGCGGCCAGGTCGGCGGCGTTGTCGGGCTTCACGCTGCCGCCGTACTGGATGCGGATCGCGTCCGCGACGGCCGGCGAGGCGAGCTTCGCCAGAAGGCTCCGCACCAGGGCGTGGACCTCCTGCGCCTGCTGGGGGGTGGCCACCTTGCCGGTGCCGATGGCCCACACCGGCTCGTAGGCGACGACGATCCGGCCGAGATCGGCGGCGGGAATCCCCGCCAGCGACCCGAGGACCTGGGTGCTCACGACCTGCTCGGTGCGGCCCCCTTCGCGCTCCTCGAGCGACTCGCCCACGCAGACGATCGGGGTCAGCCCCGCCGCGAGCGCCGCCTTGACCTTGGCGTTGACGATTTCGTCGGTCTCGCCGAAGAGGCTGCGGCGTTCGGAGTGGCCGAGGATCACGTAGCGGCACCCGAGGTCGCGGAGCATCCCCGGGGCGACTTCGCCGGTGTACGCGCCGCTCTCCTTGTCGTGGCAGTTCTGCCCGCCGAGGGAGACGCCCGACGGCGACACGCCGCCGGCGAGGCCGAGGGCCGTGCCGACGGCGGCGACGTAGAGCGACGGCGGACAGAGGACGAGGTCGACGCCCGGCACCCCCTTGGCGGAGCCGGCCACGGCGCCGGTGAGCGCGGCGGCCTTCGCGGCGTCGAGATTCATCTTCCAGTTACCGGCGACGATCGGCTTCCTGCGGGCGGTCATGGGCGGGCCTCGGTGGGGCGGTGGTGGTCGG
>CAWUOA010000208.1:0-6000 GCA_963923225.1 uncultured Planctomycetaceae bacterium | reverse complement strand
GCGGAAAGCGGCTATCATGACCGCCGTTTCAGGGCCTCGCGCCGGGAAGGTCCGGCGATCGACCGAAGTCCGCTCCGTATTCCCTCGCTCCCAACCCGCACAATGACCGCCCCCGCCCGTCCGCCGTTCTCGCTCGCCGGCAAGGTCGCCCTCGTCACCGGCTCCACCACCGGCCTCGGCCTCGCCACCGCCAAGTGCCTGGGCCTCGCCGGGGCGAAGGTGGCGATGAACTACGCCAACAACCAGGCCCGCGCCGAGAAGGGGCTCCACGAGGTCCGCGCCGCCGGCGTCACCGCCGATCTCTACCGGGCCGACGTCACCGACTCCGCCGAGATCGACGGGATGTTCATGGGGATCGAGCGGATGCTCGGCGCGGTCGACATCGTGGTCATCAACGCCACCCCCGCGCAGCCGCAAAAGCCGATCGAGGAGTACGACTGGGCCTTCTACCAGCAGATGCTCGACTTCTTCGTGAAGAGCCCCTACCTCCTCGCCCGCCGGGCGCTCCCCTCGATGAAGGCTCGCGGCACCGGCCGGCTCATCAACATCACCAGCGAAGTCTTCCTCCTCGGCGTCTCCCCCTTCTCCGCCTACGTCGCCGCCAAGGGGGGCCAGACGGGGTGGTCGCGGAGCATGGCACGCGAGCTCGCCCCGACCGGCGTCACCGTGAACATGATCGCCCCGGGCTGGATCCCGGTGGAACGCCACGCCGACGACCCGCAGGCCGACAAGGACGCCTACCTGTCGAGCGTCCCCGCCGCCCGCTGGGGGATCCCGGAGGACGTCGGCTGGGCAGCCGCCTATCTTGCCAGCGACGAGGCCGCCTTCGTCACCGGCCAGACGATCGCCGTCAACGGCGGCAAGACGGTGTGGTGAGCCCCGGCGCCGCCGGGCGGGCCGGGAGGAATACGGACGACCGTTCACCATCGGTACTCTTCCGAGTCGACCATTCCCAGGACAGCCAGGAGCCCCATCCATGGCCGCGCCCCGCCCCGTCGACCGCTCGCGCAGCATCACGCAGCTCTCCATCGGCGAATACCTGATCCGGCGCCTCGCCGACTACCAGATCCGCCACGTCTTCGGCGTGCCGGGGGACTACGTCCTCGGCTTCTACTCGATGCTCGAGCGCAGCGCGCTCGACCTGGTCAACTGCACGCGCGAGGACTGCGCCGGCTACGCCGCCGACGCCTACGCCCGTCTCAACGGCATGGGAGCGCTGTGCGTCACCTACGGCGTGGGGGGGCTGTCGGTCGTCAACTCGGTCGCCGGCGCCTGGGCGGAGAAGAGCCCGGTGGTGGTGATCTCGGGAGCGCCCGGTCTCGGGGAGCGCGGCGACCGGCCGCTCTTGCATCACTGCGTCCGCGAATGGACGACGCAGTACGAGGTCTTTCAGAAGGTGTGCGCCGCCTGCACCGAGATCCGCGAGGCCGACACCGCCTTCCGCGAGATCGACCGCGTCCTCGACATCTGCTTCCGGCAGAAACGGCCGGTGTACATCGAGCTGCCGCGCGACATGGTCGACGTCGTCCCCGACTCGATCCGGCCCTACCTCGCCCCGCCGCGGGCGAGCGACCCGGCGGCGCTGGCCGAGGCGGTGAAGGAGGCGGTGGAGCGGATCGAGCAGGCGAAGGCGCCGGTGATCATCGCCGGCGTCGAGCTGCACCGCTTCGGACTCCAGGCCGACACCATCGCGTTGGCCGAGGCCTCGGGGATCGCCGTCGCCTCGACGCTCCTGGGGAAGAGCGTCGTCAGCGAGATCCATCCGCTCTACGTCGGCCTCTACGAGGGGGCGATGGGGAGGCCCGAGGTGACGGAGTTCGTCGAGTCGAGCGACTGCCGGATCCTCCTCGGCACGATCCTCACCGACATCGACCTGGGGATCTTCACGGCGAACCTCGACCCGCGGCGGACGATCCACGCCACCGCCGACGACCTCCGCATCAGCCACCACCATTTCCAGGGCGTGCTCCTCGAGGACTTCATCCGCGAGCTCGCACGGGCCGCACCGCGCGGCGCGAAGCGAGTCCTCCCCCCGAGTCCGGCCGAGGTGGCCGGTCCCTGGCAGTTGCATCCCGAGGCGCCGATCACCATCGCCCGCCTCGTCCGCCGGCTCAGCGACGCCCTCGACGAGCGGACGATCGTCATCGCCGACGTCGGCGACTCGCTCTTCGCCTCGAGCGAGCTGGTGATCAAGGGACAGACGGAGTACATGTCGCCCGCCTACTACACCTCGATGGGATTCGGCGTGCCGGCGGCGCTCGGCGCGCGGGCGGCGCGGCCCGACCTGGCCGTGGTGGTGATCGTCGGCGACGGCGCCTTCCAGATGACCGGCATGGAGCTCTCCACCCTCGTCGGCCGCCGCCTCCCGGCGGTGGTGATCCTCCTCGACAACGCCGGCTACGGCACCGAACGGGTGATCCTCGACGGCTCCTTCAACGACATCAATCCCTGGCGTTACGAGCGGCTCCCCGAGGTCCTCGGCGGCGGCACCGGCCACGAGGTGCGCACCGAGGGGGACTTCGAGCGGGCACTCGTCGCGGCGCGTTCCGAGCCGCCGGGCCTCCACCTGATCCGCGTCCATCTGTCGCGCGACGACTTCAGCCCCACCGTCCGCCGCCTGGGGGAGAGCCTCTCCAAGCGGCTCCGCGACTGACCCCCGCGCGGGACGAGCGGCTATCATGCCGCTCCCGGACGCACTCCCGCGCCCGCCACCCCGGAGATCCGCCATCATGCCCGGCCGGTCCGACGTCTTCCGCGGCTGCATGCCGGCGCTGATGAGCCCCTGCCGGCCCGACCGCTCGGTCGACCACGAGGCGCTCGTGCGCACGGCGCGGGGACTCGTCGAGGCCGGCATGAGCGCGGTCGTCTACTGCGGCTCGATGGGTGATTGGCCGCTGCTCTCCGAGGAGGAGCGGCAGACGGGCGTGCGGCGGCTCGTCGAGGCGGGGCTGCCGGTCGTCGTCGGCACCGGCGCCCAGAACCCGCGTCTCGCCGCCGCCCACGCCGCCCACGCGCGATCGGTCGGCGCCGCGGGGCTGATGGTCATCCCGCGCGTGCTCTCGCGCGGCGGATCGGCGACGGCCCAGGAAGCGCACTTCTCGCGCGTCCTCGAGGCCGGCGGCGACCTGCCCGCGGTGATCTACAACAGCCCCTACTACGGCTTCCAGACCCGGGCCGACCTCTTCGCGCGGCTGCGCGCGAAGCACCGGAACCTCGTCGGGTTCAAGGAGTTCGGCGGGGCCGATTCGCTCAGCTACGCCGCCGAGTTCATCACCTCGGGCGACCCCGACCTCGCGCTCATGGTGGGGGTCGACACGCAGGTGTTCCACGGCTTCGTCCGCTGCGGCGCCGTCGGCGCGATCACCGGCATCGGCAACGCCCTCCCCGGGCCGGTGCTGCGCCTGGTGGAGCTCTGCCGCCGCGCGGCGGCGGGGGACGCGGACGCCCGGCGGCTCGCGCTCGAGCTCGAGGAGGCCCTCCGCGTCCTCTCCACCTTCGACGAGGGGCCCGACCTCGTGCTTCACTACAAGCACCTGATGGTCCTCGAAGGACACCCCGAGTACGGCCTCCACGTCAACCCCGACGACGCCCTCTCGCCGTCGCAGGCGGCCTTCACCCGCGCACAGTGGACCCTCTTCCGGGAGTGGTGGTCGCGGTGGCCGGGAGCGCGCGGATGAGCGGCGCGCCGATCCGGGTGGTCGACTCGCACACCGGCGGCGAGCCGACGCGGGTCGTGATCGAAGGGGGCCCCGACCTCGGCGACGGGCCCCTCGACGAGCGTCTGCACCGCTTCCGCCGCGACCATGACCGCTTCCGCCGCACCGTGATCCTCGAGCCGCGCGGCTCGGAAGCGCTCGTCGGGGCGCTCCTCGTGCCCCCCGTCGATCCGGCCTCCGCCGCCGGCGTGCTGTTCTTCAACAACACCGGCACCCTCGGCATGTGCGGCCACGGCACGATCGGCCTGGCGGTGACGCTCGGCTGGCTGGGGCGGATCGGGCCGGGGCGGCACCGCATCGAGACGCCGGTCGGCACGGTCGCCGTCGATCTCCACGACCCCCACACCGTGTCGATCGACAACGTCCCCTCCTTCCGCCACCGCCACGGCGTGCGCCTGGAGGTCGAGGGGCTCGGGCCGGTCGGCGGCGACGTCGCCTGGGGGGGCAATTGGTTCTTTCTCACCCCCGACGCGCCCTGCGAGCTCGTCGCCGCCAACGTCGGCCGGCTCGCGGCCGCCGCGGAGGGGGTGAAGCGGGAGCTCGCCCGGCGCGGGATCACCGGCGCCGACGGCAGCGCCATCGACCATGTCGAGTTCTTCGCCCCGGCACGCGATCCCGGAGGCGACGGACGCAATTTCGTCCTCTGCCCCGGCGGGGCCTTCGACCGCTCCCCCTGCGGCACCGGCACGAGCGCCAAGCTCGCCTGCCTGGCCGCGGAGGGCGCACTCGCACCGGGAGTCGACTGGGTCCAGGAGAGCGTCCTCGGCACCCGCTTCACCGCCCGCTACCGCCCCGGCGATTCGGGCTCCATCCTCCCCACGATCACCGGCCAAGCCTGGGTCTGCGGCGAGGCGACGCTCCTCCGCCAGCCCGGCGACCCGTTCGCCGAGGGGATCGTCCTGGGAGGCTCCTCATGAGCGGCGAGCGGCCCGACGTGATCGTGGTCGGCGGCGGCGTGATCGGCGTCGCCTGCGCCCATTATCTCTCCGCCGCGGGCCTGGCCGTGACGGTCATCGACCAGGGGCCGATCGGCGGGGCCTGCTCGGCGGGCAATTGCGGCTACGTCTGCCCGAGCCACGTCCTGCCCCTCACCGAGCCGGGCGCGGTGGGGATGGCGCTCAAGTCGCTGTTCACCCCCGACGCCCCCTTCCGCGTCAAGCCGCGTCTCGATCCCTCCCTCTGGAACTGGATGTGGCAGTTCGCCAAGCGCTGCACGCACCGGCAGGTGCTCGAAGCGGGCGCGCACCTCCAGGCGATCCTCGACGCCTCGATCGCCGAGTACCGCCGGCTCGTGCGCGACGAAGGCCTCGACTGCCAGTGGAAGGAGACGGGGCTGCTCTACGTGCTGCGGACCGGCCGCGGCATGGATGCCTTCGCCGAGACCGACCGGCTCCTCACCGACCACTTCGGCGTCCCCGCCACGCGTCTCGACGGCGCGGCGCTTCCCGCCTTCGACCCCGCGCTCAAGGCCGGGCTCGCCGGCGCCTTCCACTATCCCGGCGACGCCTCGCTGCGGCCCGATCGCCTGATGGCCTCCTGGGCCCGGCTCCTCGCCAGCCGCGGCGTCCGCTTCGTCGATCATTGCCGGCTCGAGCGGGTGCGCGTCTCCGGGCCCGGCGTGACCGGGCTCGAGACGTCGCAGGGGCCGATGCGCGCCGAGCGGTACGTCTTCGCGCTCGGAGCCTGGAGCCCGCGGATCGGCGGCGAGCTCGGTTGCCGGATCCCGATCGAGCAGGGAAAGGGCTACTCGGTGACGATGCGCAGGCCCGATCCCTGCCCGGTCCATCCGATGCTCTTCCCCGAGCACCGCGTCGGCGTGTCGCCGTTTCTCGACGGCTACCGGATCGGCTCGATGATGGAGTTCTCCGGATACGACACGTCGATCCCGGCGCGGCGCATCCGCCAGCTCCGCGAGTCGGCCGCGCCCTACCTCGTCGCCCCCGTCGGGCCCGGCCCCGAGGAGACCTGGTATGGGTGGCGGCCGATGACCTGGGACAGCCTGCCGATCATCGGCGGGGTGCCGCGCTTGGGAAACGCCTTGCTGGCCACCGGCCACAACATGCTCGGAGTCAGCCTGGCGACCGCCACCGGGAAA
Source organism: uncultured Planctomycetaceae bacterium (assembly GCA_963923225.1). Classification (GTDB taxonomy): domain Bacteria; phylum Planctomycetota; class Planctomycetia; order Pirellulales; family UBA1268; genus QWOP01. The sequence continues at coordinate 189 of CAWUOA010000208.1, read as the reverse complement.
CTCGTCGCCGAGCTCGTCACCGGCACGGCGCCGCACCTCGATCCGGAGCCTTACTCACCGGCACGATTCTGACTGAGGCAGGCCTCCCAGGGCCTGCGGGTGACTGAGGCACGCTCGAGGCCGGACGAGACCGGTCCGGCCCTGGGAGGCCGGACTCAACCTACGCGTCGTAATAGAGGCAGAACTCGT
>CAWUOA010000207.1:0-6026 GCA_963923225.1 uncultured Planctomycetaceae bacterium | reverse complement strand
CCCTTGAACCGAGCAGGATTTTCTCGAGCCGGTTCGATCGGGCGGTCTGTCGAAGAGACCCCTCTCTCGCAACGACCGAACCGATCGGCCGCCTGATAAGCTGGATAGATTACGTTGACTTGAACGGTGTTCAAGGGTCCCCGGCGTTTTTTTCCACCCCCGCCCAAGGGGGCGACGGTTCGCCCGGAAAACCGGAAAAAACAGCGTTTCCAGGCCCCAGTATCGGGAGGAGGTCAAGTGGCCCCCGGCCGGCGGCCCGGATGCCGGCCGCATCGCCCGCCGTTTTCCACAGCGTGCGCCCCTCGACGGGCCATTCCGCGGGGACGACACCCCCGTTCGGACAACTGGAACCGTGCGAAAAAAGGGTGCTTTCCCACCCGCCCCGGAGCCGGATCAGAGCGGGTCGCGGGACGGGGGCGGGGCGAAGAGGGCGGACGAGATCCGCGACAGCACCCACAGCGTGCCGAGGGGGAGAATGATGGTGGAGATGGTGAAGTAGATCGCCAGATTGACGATCGATTCGCCCACCTGGGCCAGCGTGTCGTAGAGCCGGCGGGCCCTTTCGCCCACGTAATCGACCGGGTTGTAGCGGTCGAGCCATCCCTTGGCCTTGGCGGCGGCGGCGTCTTCCCTCTCCACCGCCTCGATCCGCTGCGTCGTCGCCGTGACCGCGGCGGCGGCCTCCTGATAGCCGCTTTCCAGGAAGCGTTCGGCGACGATCGAGTCGATCCACGCGGTCGTGGGGATCGCCAGACGGGCGAAAAGGGCGATGCCGAAAAGCCGCGAGCCCCACGACAGCGACGACTTCCGCGTCCGCCCGCCGACCAGCGCCGAGGCCGCCACCGCGGCCAGCGCCGGCAGGAACAGCCACCAGCCGAGCGTGCGGCCGATCTGCATCGCCACGCGCTGCGTGCCCAGCGCCGTGGTGCTCGTGAGGAGCAGCGCCCCGTATTGCTCCACCAAGTCGTTGACCGGATCGAGCGCCTGGCCGATCCCCAGGCTCCCGCCGGGGCCGAAGCTGAAACTGACTTCGGAGCTCTGGGCCAGGGAGATCGCGCTGTCGAGCCCCCGCGTCGCGGCCAGCGCCGCGAGCGTCCGGGCGAAGGCCGCCTCGATGTAGGCCTCGCCGCGCTCGTCCGCCGCCGGTGCGAAGACGAACATCGCGAGCAAGGACACGGCGCCGAGGATCAGAAACCTGGCCGCCGGCTCACGGAGGCTCGCCGGGAGGAACGGCAGCCAGCGACCGCTCCAGGCGACCGTCGCCAGATCGAAGCCGTCGGAAGGGGGGCCCCCCGCGGCCGAGGCGGCCGGCACGACAGGCGACGTCCGCGGCGCCGGCGAACCTGGGTCGGGGACACCGGTGGGCTCGGCCATGGGACGCTCCTGCGGGGCGGGAGGGGATCGGTCTTCCGGCAGGGAAGCCGGCCCTCATCCTACGCGGTCCCCGCGGGAGGGATCGCCGGGAGGATCAGGCGCCGGGCCGGTCCTTCGCCAGCAGCCTCTCGAGGACCGGACGCAGCGCCGCGGCACGGCGGGCGTTGCCGAGGACGCTCGGGTGGAGGTCGTCGTCGAGAAAGGCCTCGGGGTCGGGCTGGCCGTCGGGACCGAGGAAGGCGGAGCCGACGTCGAGATACTCCACCGGCGCGCCGCCGGCCGGCAGGGCGGCGATCGCCGCCTGCATCAGCTCGTTCGCCTTCACCTGCCGGTCGCGCTCGTCCCACCGGGATTTGGCCGGGAGGATCGCCATGAAGACCACCGGCACGTCGGGGTGGCGGCCGCGGATCGTCGCCAGGAGCCGGTGGAACGCGTCGAGCACCTCCTCGGGCGCCGCCCCGGCGTGGATGTCGTTGCTCCCCGCCGAGACGACGATCGCCGCCGGCGCGGCCGGATCGACGAGCCTGGGGGCGAAGTCGGCCAGTTCCGAGAGCCGGCAGCCGCCGACCCCGCGGTTGGCCACGGCCAGGCCGGCGAAGTCGTCGGCCATCGTCTCCCACATGCGGATGTTGGAGGCCCCGATCATCACCACGCCGCCGGCGGCGGGCGCGGGGGCCGCTTCGTAGCGGGCGATCTCCTCTTCCCAGCGGCCGGCGTCGGGCTTGGCTGCCGCCGCCGGCGTGGCGGGAGTCTGGGAGGGCGTCGCGTCGGGCGCCGGTGCTTCCGCCGCCCCCTGGCCTTCCGGCTGGGGAGCCTCGGGCGCGGGCGAGGCACCGGGCTGCGTCCGCGGGCCAGACGGCGCCGTGCCCGCTTCGATCATCTGGCCGCTGCCGAAGTCCCGAACCATCACCGGCCCGTCGGGCGCCGTCGGCGGGATTTCCCGGACGCCCTTGGGCTGCGACTCGAACCACAGCCACCCGCCGCCCACGATGAGGCCGGCGACGAGGACCACGGGGATGATCGGCATGCCGCCGCGGCCGTTCGCGCTGGAACCCATGCTCGCTTCTCCGTGTGTCGTGCGTTCGCCGCTCCGTCCGGCGACGTGCCGGTTCGGACTCGACTCCGCCATCTTCGCGCCGGCAGGCCCGTCGCGGCAACCCGCCCCGCCCTCCTCGGGCTCGGCCCCGGTTCCTCGCGCGGCTTCGCGCCGGTATCCTCTTCCCGCGTGGGGCGGGGAACACCCGTAGGGTTCGAGTGCCGCCCCGCGCCCGTCCGCGGAGATCACCGATGCGCCTCTCGATGCGATTGCTCGCCCTCTCGGCCCTGTCCCTCGTGGCGTCCGCCGCCACGGCGGCCCGCGCCGACGTCTCGCTCAACAACATGTTCGGCGACCACATGGTCCTCCAGCAGGGCATCCGCAACCGGGTGTGGGGGAAGGCCGATCCGGGGGAGAACGTCTCCGTCTCGATCGCCGGCCAGTCGCACCAGGCCACCGCCGGCGCCGACGGCAAGTGGGAGGTGAAGCTCGATCCGCTGATGGAGTACGGCGGGCCGCACGAGCTGGTGGTGAAGGGGAAGAACACCGTCACCTTCCACGACGTGCTGGTGGGGGAGGTGTGGGTCTGCGCCGGGCAGTCGAACATGCAGTGGAGCGTCAACGCCTCCACCGACCCCGATCTCGAGCGGGCGTCGGCGAAGTTCCCGCAGATCCGCCTGATCTCGGTGCCCCAGGTGGGGACGCAGGACCCGCAGTGGAACTTCAACGGCAAGTGGCAGACCTGCACCCCCGACTCCGTCGGCAACTTCTCCGCCGTCGGCTACTTCTTCGGCCGTCAGCTCCACCAGACGCTCGGCGTCCCGGTGGGGCTGATCAACAACGCCTGGGGCGGCAGCGCCGCCGAGGCGTGGGTGCGCCGCGACAAGCTCGCCGGCGACGCCCGCTTCAAGCCGCTGATGGAGCGGTGGGAAAAGATGGAGGCGGAGTACCCGGCGCAGAAGGCGGCCTATGACAAGGCCATGGTCGAATGGAAGGCGGCCGCGGAGAAGGCCAAGTCCGAGGGGAAGCAGGCCCCGCCGCAGCCGGGCAATCCCGACGGCAACATGTTCGGCAACCACCGCCCCGCCAACATCCACTCCGGCGTCCTCGCGCCCTCGATCGGCTACGGCATCAAGGGGGCGATCTGGTACCAGGGCGAGTCGAACGCCGGCCGTGCCTACCAGTACCGGGCGCTGTTCCCCTTCATGATCAAGTCGTGGCGTGACGAGTGGGGCGTCGGCGACTTTCCCTTCTATTGGGTGCAGTTGGCCGACTTCAACGCCGAGCAGCCGCAGCCCGGCGACAGTTCGTGGGCCGAGCTCCGCGAGGCGCAGACGATGACCATGAAGGCCCTGCCGAACACCGGCGAGGCGGTGATCATCGACATCGGCGAGGGGAAGGACATCCACCCCAAGAACAAGCAGGACGTGGGCAAGCGGCTCGCCCGCTGGGCCCTCGCCGAGACCTACCATGTCGGCGGCATCCCCTGCCGCAGCCCGCTCTACAAGGGGATGGAGAAGCAGGGGAACAAGATCGTCGTCGCCTTCGACCACGTCGACGGCGGCTGGCGTCCGTTCGACGTTCCCGAGCCGGTCGGATTCACGATCGCCGGCGCGGACAAGAAGTTCGTACCCGCCAAGGCGGCGATCCTTCCCGACGGCCGGCTCGAGGTCTCGGCTGACGGGGTCGCCGATCCGGTCGCGGTGCGCTACGCCTGGGCCGACAACCCGAAGTGCAACATGTACTCCGGGGCCGGCCTTCCGCTGACCCCCTTCCGCACCGACGACTTCAAGGGGGTCACGGCCGACGCCCACTGACACCCCTGCCGGCGGCCGGATCGGAACGGTCCGCCCCAAGGCACCCTCGGCCCGGGCGCCCCCCCTGCGGGCGCCCGGGCTTTTTTTGTTCACACACGTCACCCTCGAGGGGGGGTCGCCGAAGTGACATCGGCAGAGCGGGCGGAATGGGTTAGCCTGGGTTTTCAGGGGCTCCCCACCACCAAGGGGACTGCTCCGCCTCGGCCGCGACGCACGCACAGGGAGGGCAGCTGCGATGGCTTCAGGGACGACGTTCGCACATCGACGGGGGACGGGGCGATCTCTCGGGTTCCAGTGGGCATCGACGCCGCGCCGTGCGCCGCGATCGGCACACCTGGCGGCGCTGCTGGTCCTCGTGGCCTCGTGCGCCGCCCCGGCCCGCTCCGCCGAGCCGCAGCGGACCGCGGAGGGTGACGGAGGCCTCCGCCTCTTCCGCCAGGCGCCCGACTTCACCCTGCCGCCGGGGACCGAGGGGATGGTCGCCCGACCGACCGACCCCGCGCGGCGACTGGCCGCCTTCGAGCGGCCCCGCGCGGCGACCACCGCCGCACCACGGTTGCTCCCCGGCGTGCCCGACGGCATCCCGGTGGTGGTGAAGCGATCGACGCCGTTCCGCGCCGCGGCGTTCGCCGAGGCGGCGCCGTCCGACGCCGGCAACGGACGCCTCTCCCCCGCGCCGCGCCGTCTCGATCCCCCGTCACCCGCGCCTCGTCGCAACGCCGCCGCCGTGGCCGCCACGGCGCCGCCCGATGCCGAGGCCGAAATCCGCGGGATGCTGCGCTCGTACCTCGCCGCCTTCAATCGTCACGACGCCCGGGCCGTCGCCGCCTGTTGGGGCGGCGATTGCGAGAGCGTCGATCTGGCCAGCGGCGACGTCACCGAGGGCAGGGAGGCGGTGGAACAGGTGTTCGCGGCGCTGTTCCGTGCCGACGACCGCGCCACGATCGACCTCGACGTGGAATCGATCCGCCTGGTGCGCCACGACGTCGCCGTCGTCGACGCCGTGTCGCGGATCGGATTCTCCGAAGGAGGGGCCGCCGCGCGGAGCCGCCTCACGGCGGTGGTGACGCGCGAGCAGGGGGCCTGGAGGCTCTCCAACGTCCGGGAGTCGCCCCTTCAGGACGAGCCGGCAGGACCGGGCGCCCGGGAGCTCGACGGGCTCGACTGGCTCGTCGGCGACTGGGAAGACGCCGGCGACGGCATTACCGCCCGCACCCGCTGCTTCTGGAGCACCGGCCACGCGTTCCTCATCCGATGCCACACCGCCGCCTTCGACGACACCGAACGGCGCCCGGCCGACGCGGACGGCATCCCCGCCCTGCTTCCCACCGGAAGCGCCGGACCGCGCGAGATCACGGAGGTGATCGGCTGGGACCCGGCCACGGCGTCGATCCGGTCCTGGGTCTTCACCTCGGAGGGCCGCTTCGCCGAGGGGACCTGGTCGAGGCACGGCGCGAGGTGGCTGGTGAGGCTGGAAGGCCGCGGCGCCGACGCGGGGCGCGCCTGCACGGCGACGCTCGAGCGGATCGGGCCGGAGAAACTCTCCTTCCGTTCCGCCGGCGACGCCCTCGCCGACGCCCTGCCTCCGGCCTGCGACTTCGAACGGACCGCGGCGGCCCCGAAGGCCGCGGCCATTCGCTGAGCGGGCCGGATCAGGCCCTCAGCGCGTCGTGTTCGACCGGCTCCGGGCCACCGGCAACGGCTGCACCACGTAGACCTTCGGATCGTCGACCACCCAGGGCGTGCTCCAGGTCTTGCCGTCGTCCCTGGTGCAGACGTTGTAGAAGAAGGTCTTGAAG
>CAWUOA010000206.1:0-6073 GCA_963923225.1 uncultured Planctomycetaceae bacterium | reverse complement strand
CGCGCCTGCGCCGTGGCGTCGAGCGGGGCGGCGTCGGCCGTGCCGGCGACCGGCTGGCTCTCGGCTGCCCCTTCGGCGAGGAGCGCCACCGGATCGATGGAGAGATCGGCGCCCTCGCCGCCGACGAGATCGACGCGCTTCACGGCGGTGATCTCACGGCCGTCGACGACCACCGCCACCTTCACCTCGTACGCCTCCCACGACTCGCCACGGGCGAGGGCCCGCGTGCGGAACTCACGCACGGCTCCCTGCTTCGTCGTGGCCTGCCCCTCGATCCACACCCGGGCGTCGGCCGGGACACGGAGCGTGACGAGCGTCTCGACCGGCTCGGCCGGGGCGTCGAAGGCGATGGCGTGCCGCTGGCCGCCGCTGACGGTGACGGTGCGCGTCTTCTCGATCGACTTGCCGTCGCGCTCGACGCGCATCGTCACTTCGTAGTCGTAGCTCTCGTCCTCGGAGAGGCCGGCGGAGACGAAGTTCCGCACGGAGCCGGTGAGGGCGGTCTCGCGGCCGTTGACCAGGAGGGTGGCGTCCTCCGGAACCTCGACGACGAGCACCAGGCCGTCGGCAGGCACGCCGAGGGCGGCGGACTTCTTCGCGTCCTTCGCGGCGTCCTTGTCCTTGCCGGCGTCGGCCGTCTTGGCGGCGCCGCCCGAGGAACCTCCGGAGGACCCGCCGGAACTGCCGCCGGAAGAGCCCCCCGAGCTGCCGTGCGAGGCGTGGCGGCGGCAGCGGAAGCAGTGGTGGTGGCCGGTGCTGCCACCGGAGGAGCCGCAGCTCGCCCCACAGGACGCGCAGGCGCGGTAGTGGTGGTGCCACCCGGCACGGGCCTCGAGACCGGCCAAGCCCGCGATGAGGAACGCGAACACCGCCACCAGCCCCACGACCCGCCGCTTCGCCGCCGCACGCATGACTCGAACTCCTCTGGATTCGGCCGAAACCGCCGGCCGTCGGAAGAATCGTAGTTTGCCGGTCAGGCAACGCAAACAAGCAGGGGGGAGTTTGACGACGCGCCGACAGGGCCGCCCGGGACCGGCTCCCCGGTGCCCGTCACACGGCTCGGAAGCCGTTTGCCCGCCAAAAAACGCTCCCCGGCGGGCGACCGCGGTCTACACTCGGCCGGGCGACGCACTTTTTCCCAGGGACAGCGGAGGGGGCCCATGCAGGGGCAGGACGGCCGGAGAAACGGATCGGCGGGCGCCGCGGGGAGCGACGGCGCCAGGGATCTCCTTCCCGCCTGGCTGTCGGAGCGACTCGCTTCCGGGCCGGCACGCTTCGGGGTGCTCCTCGTCACCGGCCACGTGCTCGTCGTCGATCGGGTCCGTCACGTGCGCGACTCGGGCGCCCATGTCTGGCTCGACGTCGAGATCCTCGTGCCCTTCAAGAAGGACGGGTTCCCGTGGGGGCACTTTCCGCTCGTGAAGCGCAGCGACGGCGACCGGGCCACCTGCTCGCTGAACGCGGCGCACGTGGTGGCGGTCGTGGAGGTCGATACGTGGGAGGTGCCGCCGCTCGAGCCGAGCGAGGAATGACGCCGCCGTAGGGTGTCACGGCCGGCGTTCGGCGTCGGCCAGCGACGCGATGCGGGCGATGAGCGTGGCGGGGAAGAGGATCCCGGCGACGGCCTCGAGCGTCGCCAGGGCGCTGGGGAGCGAACCGACGGCGACGACGTCGCCGAAGCCGGCGGTGGTGAGCGTGGCGAAGCTCAGCCAGACGTAGTCGGGCCAATGGATCGGCCGGCTCCGCTCGACCCCCGTCTGGAGAAGGTACGCGCCTTGGTCGAGGAAGCCGTGCTGGAGGAGGTACCCGGCCAGACCGTGGAGCGCGGCGAAGACGAAGCCGAGCATCACGTACCCCGCGGCACCGCAGAAGATGCGCTGCACCGGTGGCACGCCGGCGGCGAAGGCGCTCTTCAGCGTGAGGGCCACCGTCGTCGCGCCTCCCGAGATGAGGGTGGCCCAGAGGACCAACCGCATCGGGGACGTCCTGAAACCGAGGATCGCCACCACCGACAGCGTGAGCGTGCCCCACAGCGAGATCGCCGCCGCGGTCCGCCGATACCCGAGCAGGCTCACCGTGCCGGCCTGCGCGGCGATCAACGCCGCGACGTAGCTCGGTGGCGCGAGCGCCTTCCCGTCGTCGAGCAGCGGCACGAGGACGACGAGGAGCACCTGCAGGGCGAAGATCAACGAGCCCCCGTTGGGATTCGGGGGCCGGTTTCCGATCCGGTGGAACAGCATGGCGTCCTCGGGGCACCCGGCGAATTGACCGCACGACTCCCGCGCTGGCAGGCTGCCGGCTGATGCCGGCGCGATCGTAGGCCAGAGGGTGGAAGCGATGGAACAGGAAACCGGGCGGGAGCAGGGGCGATTCGACGGCCGGGGCGAGCGAGCCGGGGCCCCCCGACCGAAGGCCGTGGGGGCGGCTCCGGCCGCGAGGAGGGCCCTGATCGCGAGTCTCCTCCTGCTCGCCGGCGGCGCGCCTGCGCACGAGCCCGCGGCCGAGCCGTCGAAGAGCCCCTGGGCCGAGATCCGCGTCGTCGATGGCGCGACCGGCCGTGGCGTGCCGATCGCGGAGCTCGCCACCGTCAACGGCCTGGAGTTCGTCACCGACGACGAGGGCCGGGTGGCGTTCCAGGAGCCGGGGCTCATGGGCCGCGAGCTCTTCCTCCACGTCCGCAGCCACGGCTACGAGCATCCGGCCGACGGCTTCGGCTTCCGCGGCCGCCGCGTCGTGCCGACGGCGGGGGAGACGGTGACGATTCCCCTCGAGCGCAGGAACGTCGCCGAGCGTCTCTGCCGGCTCACGGGCGAAGGCCGGCTCCGCGACAGCGTCCTCCTCGGCCGCGTCCCCTTCCCGTCGCCGCCGATCCCCGGAGGCGTCGTCGGGCAGGATTCGGTGCAGGCGGTCCCCTACGGCGGCCGCGTGTTCTGGTTCTGGGGGGACACCAACCGGTTGTCCTATCCGCTGGGGATGTTCCGCACCTGCGGCGCGACGACGCCGCTGCCCGACCCGTCCACGGCCGGGACCCTCGCGCGCGGCATCCCCTTCGACTACTTCCTCGGCGAGCCCACGCCGGCCGAGCCGGGGGGCTTCGTGCGGGCGATGATGCCGCTGGTGGAGCGGCCCGACGGCGTGATCTGGATCGACGGCGTCTGCGTCGTGCCCGACGCCGAGGGTCGGGGGAGGATGGTGGCGCACTACTCGCGCCGCCGCGGCCTGGCCGAGGAACTCGAGCAGGGAATCGCCGTGTGGGACGACGCCGTGGAGTCGTTCGTCACGGCACGCGAGCTGCCCCTCGGCGAGACCTGGCGCCGGCCGTCGAGCCATCCGCTCCGCTGGGAAGAGCGCGACTCGGGCGGCACGCCCCGCTCCTGGCTCCTCTTCGGCGCCCCGAGCCCGAACGTCCGCGTGCCGGCGACCTACGAGGCGGTGCTCGATCCGACGCGCTACGAAGCGTATTCATGCCTCGATGGCGAGGGCAAACCGCTCCTCGACGCCTCGGGGACGCCGCAGTGGCGCTGGCAGAGCGAGCTTCCGCCGACCGGCTCGGCCGACGAGCGGCGACTCCTCGACGCGGGACTGGTCGCCCCCGGGAACTGCCGGTTTCTGCCCGCGGCCAGTGGCGACGCGGAGGGGAAACGCGTTCGTCTCCACAGCGGCACCGTGCGCTACAACCCGCACCGGAAGCGCTTCATCCTCGTGGCCGGCGAGATCGGCGGCACCTCGCATCTGGGGGAGGTGTGGTACGCCGAGGCCGACGCGCCCACCGGGCCCTTCGAAGAGGCGGTGAAGATCGTGACCCACGACCGCTACAGCTTCTACAACGTCTGCCACCACGACTTCCTCGACGCCGACGGCGGACGCACGATCCACTTCGAGGGAACCTTCACCCGCGACTTCTCGGGGAACCCGCGCGCGATCCCGCGAGCCGACTACAACCAGGTCCTCTACCGGCTCGACCTCGACGCCGATGCCCTCGCCCCGGCCCGGGAAGGGACGCGGTGAACGCCTCTCACCGGCGCTGGCCGTGCGTCGGCTGGCCGTCGCTGTGGCGGGGGAGCGGTTCGATGCGGGCCGTGGGATGCTCGGCGAGGAGCGTGGCGTAGATCGGCACCGTCCGCAGCATGTCGCGGAAGTGGCGTTGGCCCTGCGACTGGAGCAGTTCGGCGTGCGCCTCGGTCGCGACGCGCAGCGGCATGTCGACCCACACGTCGCGCGACTCCCCGGGAAGCTCCTTAACCGCGGCCGCATCCCTACCGCTGAACCAGCCGAAGAAGCCCTTCGGCTTCGCCTCGGCCGCCGCGCGAGCCCGCTCCTCGACCGGATCGTAGTGGAGCCGGAAGACGATCACGTCGTCGGCGCGCTTGCCGGTGTGCGGGCAGGGGGCGAATGGCGGCAGTTCGCGCGTCCGCACCATGCGGCGGATGACCTGGATCGTCCCCTCCTCGGCGGCGGCGTGCGGCGACGAGCGGTCGGGGGCGACCGTCGCAGGCGCGGGGGTACGGTCGCGGTCGGGGACGACGACCGACTTTCCGCAGCGGCAGGCGACGACGCCGCCGGCCTTCGAACTCGGCACCGAATAAACCAATCCACAGGTGCAGGTCACGGTGAGCGGCATGGTTCACCTCCGGGAAGGAAGGAACGAAACCGAACCGTGGGCATCATGCCCAGCCGTGCGGGGAACACCCGCCGGCCAATCCTCGAATGACTCTAGACTACGACCGGACCCCCGTTCCGTACAAATCGGCCGGTCGCCGATCGATTGCACCCGCTCTCGGAACCGATGAAGAAGAGGGGCAGGCGAATGGACGCAAAGCGGACGAAAAGGTAGATTTCCAGGGGTTTTCACCGCCTGCGAGGGGGTTTCGGCAGGGGTGGCCGACCCGGTCCGGAAGGGCACCATGCACCGCACTTCGAGACTCCGACAGTTCGCCGCGGCGGTCCTCCTCCTCGGGTCGCCGGTCACCGCCGCGACGATCGAGCCTGCGGATCGTCCGGTGAGCTTCGCCGACGACGTGGTGCCGATCCTCACCAAGGCCGGCTGCAACATGGGCGCCTGCCACGCCAAGGCAGGCGGCGGCCAGAACGGCTTTCAGCTGTCGCTGCTCGGCTTCGAGCCGGCCGAGGATTACGACCACCTTCTCAAGGAAGCCCGCGGCCGGCGCGTGTCGACCGCGGCTCCGGAGCAGAGCCTGCTCCTGCTCAAGGCGACCGCGAGCGTCCCCCATGGTGGCGGGCAGCGCATCGCCCCCGACTCCGAAGCCCACGCCACGCTCCTCCGCTGGATCCGCGAGGGGGCGGCGGCCGACGCCCCGGGCCGGCCGCAGTTGGAATCGATCGTCGTCGAGCCCGCCAGCGCCACCGTCGCCCCGGGGGGCACCCAGGCCCTGCGGGCCATCGCCCGCTACACCGACGGCTCGACGCGCGACGTGACGGCGCTCACGCTCTTCGAGGCCACCGACCGGGCCCGCGCCGAGGTCGACGCCGGCGGCACCGTGCATCTCTCCGACCTGCCCGGCAGCGCCGGGGTGATGGTGCGTTTCCAGGGCAAGGTGGCGGTGGCGACCTTCACGGTGCCCCGTGCCGGCGCACCGGTCGAGTTCCCCGCGCCGCGGAACTTCATCGACGAGCACGTCTTCGCCCGGGCCCGCGCCGTCGGCGTGCCGATGAGCCCGGAGTGCGACGACGCGACGTTCCTCCGCCGCGTCACCGTCGACGTCACCGGCGCGATCCCGACGCCGGAGGAGGCGGAGGCGTTCCTCGCCGACGCCGCGTCCGACAAGCGGGCACGTCTCGTCGACCGGCTCCTGGCGAGCCCCGGCTACGCCGACTGGTTCGCGAACAAATGGACGTCGCTCCTCAAGAACCGTCGCGACGACACCAGCGACACCGTCTCGAACTTCGCCTTCCACTCCTGGGTCCGCGACGGGCTCCTGGCCAACAAGCCCTACGACCGCTTCGTCCGTGAGCTCCTCGCCGCCACCGGCACGATCGTCGAGAACCCACCGGTGGCCTGGTACAAGCGGGTCAAGGAGCCGAAGGACCAGATCGAGGACGTGGCACAGTTGTT
>CAWUOA010000205.1:0-6077 GCA_963923225.1 uncultured Planctomycetaceae bacterium | reverse complement strand
TCCTTGCCGCACTCGCCGTTCGGGCCGAGTCCGGCGAATCGCGCACCTGGACCGACCGGACGGGGAAGTTCCGCATCGAGGCGGAGTTCGTCGGCGAGACCGACGGCGTCGTCACGCTCCGCAAGGAGGATGGCGAGGAGATCGAGGTGCCGCTCGACAAGCTCTCCGCGGCCGACAAGCGCGCCGTGGAGGAGGCCAAGGCGGCCATGGAGGAGAACCCCTTCGAGTCGAAGGCCAAGGGGCGCACGAACGAGGAGGATCCCTTCGCCACGAAGAAGAAACCGGCGGAGGGGGCCGCCAAGGGGAAGCCGAGAAGCGCGGCGACGGCGAGGAACAGGTCCTCCGCCGCAGCGGACGACGACGGCGCGACGGCCGCCCCGCGCGAGGTGGAGATCGACTGGTCCGCGGCGGAGCTCGTCGCCCCGGGGAGCGACGACACATGGACCATCGATCCCGGCACGCCCCCGGAGGCGCTCGCCAAACCGCGGACGGTGGCGCTGCCGGGGAAGTCGAACTTCTTCGAGGGCCTCGTCCCCCTGGCGGTGTCGGGCGACGGCACGAAGGCCGCGGTCGGCTACCTGCTGGGCGAGCCGAAGCCGGCCGGGACCTGCCGGGTGGTGATCGCCGATCTCGCCAAGGGGAAGGCGACGCCGGTCGCCACGACCACCGGTCAGGTCGCCCCCTTCGCGCTCCACGACGACGGCGAGCACCTGCTTTCCCGCCGGGAGGAGTTCGGCTTCGGCAATCACGACCGGCTCGAGGTGTGGCGGGTGGCCGGCGGGAAGGTGAGGAAGCTGCGTTCGTTCGTCCCGTACGCGCGGGCCCAGGGGGCGGCGCGCGACGTCGTGTGGGCCAAGTTCCTCGACGCCGATTCCTTCGCCACCGCCGGCAACGGCGAACTCGCCCTGTGGAACTTCCCCGCGCTCGAGCCCGTCTGCCGGCTCCCCGTCAACGGCGTCCCCGCCCTCTCCCCCGACCGGCGCCACGTCGCCTTCTGCGACTCCGGCTCCGTCGGCCTCCTCGACGTCGCGTCGCGCGAGGTGGTCGCCCGCCGGGCGGTTCCCGCCGGACTCCACAATCCGCAGCTCGCCTTCAGCCCCTCTGGGAAGCGGCTCGCCGCCATCGCGCAGCAAAAGCTTTTCGTGTGGGACGTCGCCACCGGCGAGGTGCTCCGGGAGATGGACGTCCCCACGCTCCATGTCTTCACCGGGATCGCCTTTCCCGACGAGGAATGGGTCCTCGGCGGGAACCAGTACCTGATCGGGGTCTCGAGCGGCATCCTCCTCTGGACCTACTCCGGCCAGCAGCAGGTCGCCACGGCCGGCCCCTGGACGCTCTTCGCCACGCTCGACGGGGAGAAGTCGGGGGCGCTGCTGCCGTTGGCGATCCCCCACGCCGGCGCCAAGACGCTCCTGGCGAAGGTGTCGTCCGATCCGAACCTCTTCGTCCTCCGGGAGGGGACGAAGGTCCGGCTCGACCTCGACGGCGTTCCCGACGCCGCGGCGCGGAAGCAGGCGGTCGGGGCGCTCACGAAGCGGCTGGCCGCGATCGGCTGCACCCCCGCGGCCGACGGCACGATCGCGCTGGCCGCCAAGGTCGAGGGCCCGACGAAGAAGACGCTGTCGCTGCGCAATTCGGGCGACTACGACGTGCAGGAATGGATCGTGTCGCTCGAGTTCGTCCACGACGGGAAACCGGTGTGGCGGACGCAGTCGAGCAACGTCCCGGGCGGGCCGATCATCTTCTTCAACCTCGAGGAGGGGGAGAACGTCGGCACCTGGCTGGCGAAGCGCGAGAAGCCCGACTACGGCCTCTTCGAGCGCGTCGAATTGCCGCGACTCCTCCAGCGGCCGGGAGCCGGCGCCGGGGGCGGCCCCGGCGGCTCGCTGACCCTCGGCACCTCGCAGGTCACCGGCGCAGGGCTCAAGTGACCGCGATCGGAACGATCGGATCGGCGGTCATCGCGCGCTCGGCGCCGGCCGCGGAGAGTGTCCGACGCCCCGCCCACGGCGAATCCTGCCGAAAAACGCACGGGCCGCGAACCATCCTCGCACCCGCCCCGTATTGTTCCTCCGGACGTCGCCCGGCCGCCCCCTCGGTCGTCGCGACGCCCACCTGAGACGGGAGAAGTGGCGGCCGCGAGACGGCGCGGGGTCGAAACGGCCCCCCTGCCCGGCGCGGCCGGCGAGGGATTCCGGCACGGTGCGGAGGCGGCGATGAACGGACATGGTCGAACCCCGGGACGAAGTCGGCGCTGGGTGAGCGCCGCTGCGGCCCACGGTCGGGGGTCGACCTTCCTCATCGCCGCCGCGCCCGGCCGGGCGGCCCTCGCCGCGGCGCTGACCGCGGCCCTCCTCCTGTCCCCGGGTGCACGCGATGCCTGCGCCGGTTGCTGCCGCGACGAAGCCCCCGCCGTCGCCGCACCCCTGGCAGCGGGCGTCGCCCCCGTCCACTGTTGCCATGCCCCTGCGGCGCCCGCGGGATGCTGCGAGCGCCCGGCACCGTCGGACCCGGCGGCCGGCGGGGCCGGCTGCGATTGCCACCTCCATCCGCACGACGGTCTTCCGGCCTCCCCGGACCGCGGCGGGGTGGGGAAGCGGAGCCTCGACGACGCACAGCCCCCCTTCCCGGCGGCTGATCGGCTCCGTGCCGAGGCCCGTGCCGACGAACCCATCCCGGCAGCCTCGGCCGGGATCGCCCCCGATCTTCCGGTGAGGATTCTCTACGGCGTGTGGCGGAATTGAGTCGCCCCGCGGGGCGTCGCGCGGTCGCGCGGCGTTCCTTCGGGTCACGAATCGATTCCTTCCACCTTTCCATGGAGATCCTTCCCATGTCCAAGTTCCTTTCCCTCGCGACGCTCGCCCTCATCCCCCTGGCCTTCGCGGGGAAGCCAGCCCCCTCGGCCGACGCCGGCTCCTGCGGGTGCGGGTGCTGCGGTTGCTGCCAGGGGAGCGTCTGCTCCTGCACGGAGTGCGCCTGCCCCTGCTGCCGTGACGCCTCCTGCTGCACGGATCAGGCGTCCCGCGGCGGGGCCTGCCAGAGCGGCGCCTGCTGCCGCTAGGCGGCCGAGACAATTCGTCGTCGCTGACCGGCGCGGGCTGCGGGCCCCTGCCGGCACGAACCGACCGGCCGGGCGTTCGATCCTTCGAGCGCCCGGCCGGCGTCGTTTCCGCTCCCGCCGACCGAGTGCGCGCCGCAGAATCGTCACCTGCGGAATCTTCGGCAGTTTTTCGCCTCCGGTGAGTTTGCCGACGGGGAAAGATCGATCAATCCGCCATGAGTTTGCCGCTCGCGCAAACCCTGGCGGTCGCGGAACGCGTGCCACGTATCGGCCACGCGCCCGGCAGGGAAAAAAGCGGCGGACTCCGTCCGGCCGGGATCGCGGCCCCCCTCCCTCTTTCGGAGCGAGGGTCGGATTCCGGGCGGGCGACGTGTTCGCGAACCGTTTCCTTTTTTCCATTCCATCCGGAGGATTCCGTGAAGAAGCGTTTGACGTTCGGCT
Source organism: uncultured Planctomycetaceae bacterium (assembly GCA_963923225.1). Classification (GTDB taxonomy): domain Bacteria; phylum Planctomycetota; class Planctomycetia; order Pirellulales; family UBA1268; genus QWOP01. The sequence goes on along the minus strand of CAWUOA010000205.1, from coordinate 2,575 downwards.
TCCTGCCCTGGGTCGCCGCCGTTGCCATCTGTTCCGGCAGCGGGTTTGCCAACGGCCAGGATGCCGTGATCGAGGCCGGCTCCGTTCTCGCCAATGGCGGCGTCGCTCACACCGAGCCGGCGATCGTCGAGGGCGAGGCCGCTCCGGCCGCCGCCGCCGACGGCGCGATCATCAATGACGGCGCGATCGCCAGCGAGGGCGCCGCCGCCGGTGGTGCCACCCGCAAGGTGCTCCGCCGCGAGTGGGTCACCGAGATGCGTGACGTGAACGTGACGGAGTACGTGCAGGAGCAGCGTGAGCGTTCCTACACCGTCACCAAGCGCGTCCCGCGGACGGAGCAGCGGACCCGCGAGTACACGGTCATGGTGCCGGAGCAGCGCACCAAGACGGTGAACTACACGGTCATGACGAGCGTGCCGGAGACCCGGACCCGTGAGTACACGGTGAAGGTCCCCTACACCGAGCAGATCGAGAAGAACTACACCGTGATGGTCCCGGTCAAGGAGGAGAAGACCCGGAGCTGGACGGTGAAGGTCCCCTACACCGAGTGCGTCGAGCAGGCGTACACGGTGATGGTGCCGGTCAAGGAGGAGAAGACGGCGACCTACACGGTGAAGGTCCCCTACACCGAGCAGCGTTCGGCCAACTACACGGTCCGGGTTCCGTACACCGAGCAGGTCGAGGAGACCTACACGGTGCGCGTCCCCTACACCGAGCAGATGACCGGCTACCGCTCGGTCACCAAGCGGATCCCCGTCAAGGGGACCAAGACGGTCACCGTGAAGGGTGGCCACTGGGAGACCGACGTGAAGGAGATCTCCGCGAACGGCAAGTACGACGCCGAGGGCAACCCCTGCTGCCCGAAGACCGTCTGCTGCCGCAAGTGGGTCCCCACGTGCGAGACGAAGGAGATCGAGACCACCCGGTGGGAGTGCACCACGGAGCAGGTGCCCTACACCTACTGCGTGACGAAGAGCCGCTGCGAGACCCGCTCGCGCACCAAGTGCGTGACGAAGTACCGCTGCGAGGAGCGGACCCGGAACTACTGCGTGACCCTGTCGCGCTGCGAGACCCGGACCCGCAACTACTGCGTCACGAAGATGGTCCCCGAGACCCGGACCCGGACGGTGAAGGTGCAGAAGTGCCGTGAGGAGATCCGCACGGGCACCTACTGCGTCACGAAGTTCGTCCCGGAGGTCCGCACCAAGACGGTGTGCGTGAACAAGTCCCGTTGCGAGACGCGGACTGCCACCTACACGGTCAACAAGTGCGTCCCCGAGACCCGCTCGAAGGAGGTCTGCTACACGGTGTGCGTCCCGCAGAAGCGGACCGCCAACTACTGCGTGACCTGCTACGACAACGTCTGCGAGACGAAGACCCAGTCCTACACGGTGTGCGTGCCGAAGTGCGTCACCAAGCAGGTCCCGGTCAAGGTCTGCCGGACGGTGTGCGAGGAAGTTCCCTGTGACGCCTGCTCGGGCTGCTCGGCCGACGCCGACGCCTGCGGCTGCGGCAACGGTGCCGGCAACGCCGGCCACGGCCGCAAGGGCTGCGGTCTCCTCCGCTGCCGGAAGGGCTGCTGATTCGCCGATCCGCGGGGGGCGCTGACCCCCGGGATCGAGTGAACGAACGAGAAGGGGGGCCGGACGGGAAACCGTCCGGCCCCCCGATCGTTTTGCAGCCGGCCGCCCCCCGCGGTGGAGCGGCACGGGGGGCGGGGAAACGGCGTTGCTTCCCCCCGTGGGGGACGGGACAATCGGGGTCCCTCCCGCGCTGCCCCCTTCCGCCCCCGCCACTTGCGGAGTCTCCCCATGCCCTCCGTCCACGGCCCCCGCCGGCGCTCGTCGCCCGAGTCCTCCGAAGGCCGCTCGACGCTCCCCTGGCTCGGCCTGGGGGCGCTTTTGGTCCTCCTCACGCTCGGCGGCGCCTGGTGGGCGGGCCTGTTCGGAAAGCGCGAGGATCCGCGCGTCACCGAGGTGAAGGGGGTGATGCGCGACATGGCCAAGCAGTATCCGCCCACCGAGGGGCCGAAGAACATGCTCGACGCGGCCGCCCGCGTGGGGGCGATGGTGACGGTGCTGGGCAAGATCCAGGCGCTCCCGGAGGAGCTCCGCCCGCAGGCCCTCGAGGAGGGGCGGAAGATCATGATGCAGGCGGTGGGGGCGAGAGTCGACCAGTACTTCGCGGCGCCCCCGGACCAGCGCGACAAGCTGATCGACGACCAGATCAAGCAGATGCAGTCGATGCAGAAGGCCTTCGAAGGGGGCCGATCGATGTTCCAGGGTCTCGCCGGCGCCGGTGGCGGCGGGAACGGAGGCGGCGGGAACGGCAACGCCGGCGCCAAGGGGAACGCCCCCGCCAACCAGACGGCAGGCGGCCCCGGTTCGCGATCCGAGGAGGACCGCAACAAGTGGCGGAAGGACATGCTCGACAAGACCTCGCCGAGCGAGCGGGCCCGCTGGAACGAGTACTTCGGCGCGGTCGACCGGCGCCGCCAGGCCCTCGGCCTCCCCGGCGGCGGCGGCCCCTTCGGCCCGCGGTGAGAGTCACCTTGGATGGACCGCCACGGAGGACG
>CAWUOA010000204.1:0-6087 GCA_963923225.1 uncultured Planctomycetaceae bacterium | reverse complement strand
CCTTCTCGTCCGCCGGTCCTGCCGCCATCGCCAGCGCGTCGACCGGCGCCGCATCGGCCGCCTCGCGCTTGGCCTCGGCCAGTTCGCCGAGCGGCGCGGCGGCCGCATCCTTGGCGGCCAGGGCGGCGGGCGAAGCAGCAGCCTGCGGAGCCATGACCCCTGGCCTTCCGGCCGAGGCATCGGCCGGAAGGGCTTTGGTGGCCATCGCCTCGAAGTTCGGCGAGACGCTCGGGCCCACGGCCGGCGCGGCGGCCGGAATGCTCCTGGACGGAGCCGCGCGGCGGGCGACGGCGTCGACCGGCGGCAGCGCGGGCGTCGGCTCGAGCGGATCGGGATTGGCCATGATCGCCACCAGCGCCGCGGCCGCCAGGCCGCCGGTCCCGAGAAGCGCGAGGATCGACCGCGACCGCGACGGGCCCGAGGCACGCTCGAGCGGCACGGAAGCCGCGGACGCCTTCGGCAGATCGCGCGTGGCCAGTGCCGCGGTGACCGCGGTGCGCAGCGACGGCGATCCGACCGGTGCCCGGCCGTCGCTCCGCTCCGCCGCGGCCGCGCGGAGCCGCTCGCCGAGCGCGCGCGTCTCCTCGACGGCCGCACGGTCGGGCGTCGCCGCGGGGCCCTCGAGCGTCCGGGCGAGCTCCTCCGCCTCGGCGACGGAAAGCTCGCGAAGGGCATGGGCCGTGAGCTTCGCGGCGGCGAGCTCCTCCGCGTCGGGCGCGACACCCTCCAAGCCGTCCCCCTCGAGGGCGGTCAGGCGGCGGGCGAAGTCGTCGGCAGGATGCTTGTCAGGGGTCATCGGGCGGCTCCTTGTCGGGCTTGGGCGGGGCGCGGCGACGGCGACGGGGCGTCGGCCAGCAGGTCGCGGACCATTGGGTGAGCGCGGAGTTTCGTGAGGCCGCGGTGGGCGAGGACGCGGACGTTCCCCTCCTGCCGGCCGGTGATCCCGGCGATCTGCCGGTAGGTGAAGCCCTGGCACCACAGCTCGATCGTCTCGGCCTGGGCCGGGGGGAGTTCGGAGAGGAGGGCATGGAGCCTTTCGGCGAGGTCGTGCGTCTCGGCGACGGCGGCGGGATCGGATTCGCGGCTGGCCGGCACCCCCCGCTCGTCGGCGCCACCCGGTCCCTCGTGACGGCCCTTCGGCGGCGACGCGGCCAGCGGCCGCTCGCGGACGCCGCGGCGGAGGTGATCGACCGCGCGATTGCGGCAGACGGCGAAGAGCCAGGGGCCGAGCTTTCCTTCGAGCGCGGCCCGCGACTCCCCGCAGAGCTTGAGGAAGGTGTGCTGCACGGCGTCGTGGGCCAGATCGAGATCCCCCACGAGCCGCCGCGCGTAGCGGAACAGCGCCTCCTCGTGCCGCTCCACCGCCTCCATGACCCAGGCATGGCAATCGGCGTTCGGCGGCCCGTCAGTGGTGCATCCGTGGGATGTCATCGGACTGTCTCCTCCGGTCCGGCTCGCGCCCTCGCACGCCTGGGAACACGGCCGCGACGCCGGAGCGTTACAGACGGTACTCTTTTCAGGCTCGTTCCCCCATTCTCCGTCCGCTCGGGCCCCCAAGGCATGGCTGCTCCGAAGAATCCGCCCGATCCCTCCCGGCTCTCCGCCGACCCCGATTTCGCGGTCTGCCCCGACCGGAGCCGCACCGGCTCCGAGAAGTGGGACCGCTGGGAGGGGGCCGACGTGGTGCCGGTGTGGGTGGCCGACATGGACTTCCGCGCGCCCGAGGAGGTTCTCGACGCGATCCGGGCCCGCGTCGATCACGGCGTCTTCGGCTACACCGCCGACCCCCCCGGCTTCGCCCCGGCCCTCGCGTCGCACCTCGCCGCACGGCACGGCTGGTCGATCGATCCGGACTCGGTCGTCGGCACGCCGGGGGTGGTCACGGGGCTCGCGCTCTCGGCCCGGCTCCTCTCCGCCCCCGACGACGAGATTCTCACCTTCGCGCCGGTCTATCCCCCCTTCCTCTCGCTCCCCGGCGCCGCGGGGCGACGCTCGACGCGCGTGGCGCTCTCGCGCGACGCCGCGGCGCCGAGCGGCTGGTCGATCGACTTCGACGCGCTCCGTGCGGCGATCACGCCGCGGACGAAGCTCCTCTGGCTCTGCCATCCCCACAATCCCACCGGCACCGTCTTCACGCGCGAGGATCTCCTCGCCATCGCCGACGTCGCCGAACGCCATTCGATCACGGTGGTCAGCGACGAGATCTGGTCCGATCTCGTTCTCGACGATCTGGTGCACGTCCCCTTCGCCACGCTCGACCATCCGGCGGCGCGCGAGTGCGTGACGCTCGTGGCGCCGTCGAAGACCTGGAACCTCGCCGGATTGGGCTGCGCCGCGGCGATCCTCCCCCGGCCCGACTGGCGGAAGCGCTGGCGGCCGTCGGGGGGCGGACTCGTGCCGATGGTCAATCCGCTCGGCTACGCCGCCGCCGAGGCGGCCTGGCTCCATGGCGATCCCTGGCGGCGGAAGCTCGTGAGGCTCCTCGCCCTCCACCGCGACCTCACGCTCGACGCGGTGGCGCGGATCCCGGGACTGGTGGCCACGCGGCCGCAGGCGACGTACCTGGTCTGGATCGACTGCCGGGAGACCGGCGTGGCCGATCCCTTCGAGAGGTGTGTCGCCGCCGGCGTCGGCCCCTCCGACGGCCGCGACTTCGGCGCCCCCGGCTTCATCCGGCTCAACACCGCCTGCCCGACCGCACGCCTGGAGACCGCCCTGGAACGGCTCCCCCGGGCGTTCTAAGGTGGTCGGAGCCGGCGGGGACATGCCGCCCAACGGGCGGAAGCATCCAGCGGAAGACGACGCCGATGGCGGGCATCATCCATCCACGAGTTTGGATCCTCCTCCCGATCCTGGCCGCGGTCGTCAGCCTGGGCGCCGAGGCGCCGCGGAAGGCCGGCCGCAAGCCCGAGTCTCCGCCGCGCTCCCGCCTTCCGGCGGCGATCCGCCGTGCCTCCGACGGGCCGGCATTCGCGGTGTCTCCGGTCGATCGATCGACCCGCCCCGCGGTGCGCGAGGCGGCGGCGACGATCGACGCCCTCCTCGCCTCGCGCCACGCGCGCGACGGCATCGCCGCCGGACCGGCTCTCACCGACGCGCAGTTCGTCCGCCGGACGTACGTCGACTTGGGCGGCCGCATCCCCACCCACGACGAGGCGGTGGCGTTCCTCGACTCGGCCGACCCCCTCAAGCGTGCCGAACTCGTCGATCGACTGCTCGAGAGCCCCGACTGGGTGAGCCGCTTCTACGACGTCTGGGCGGACACGCTGCGACTGACGGAGCGTCCGCAGCGGAACCTGTGGTGCGAACCCTACCTCGACTGGGTGAAGCGGTCGATCGCGGCCAACCGCCCCTACGACGCATGGGTCCGCGAGATGCTCACCGCGGACGGCAAGTCGTGGGACAACCCCGCCGTCGGCTACCAGCTGCGCGACCAGGGGATGCCCCTTCCCTACGTCGACAACACCGTCCGGGTGTTCCTCGGCACGCAGATCGGCTGCGCGCAGTGCCACGACCATCCGTTCGACGACTGGACGCAGTACCAGTTCTACGAGCTGGCCGCCTTCACCGCCGGAACCCGATCGGGGCTGGGAGGCAAGGCGGAGAAACCGGCGCGCAAGGAAGCGCGCGCGGAGGCCCGCCGGGACGAGACCGACGCCACGGCGAGGAACGTCCGGGCGCTGTCCGCCGAGACGCGGAAGCGCGCCCGCGAGAGCGGGAAGAAGCCCGACAACTCCTTCACCCGATTCCTGCAGGCCAACGGGACGATCGTCGGCTTCCGTGAGCGACCCCTGGAACTGCCCCACGACTACCGCTCCTCCGGCGGCGCGCCGGGCGATCCGGTCGCGCCCGCGGTGCCGTGGGGCGAGATTCCGGAGGAGGCGCGCGGACTCGATCCACGGGAACGGTTCGCCGCCTGGGTCACCTCGCGGGACAATCCGCAGTTCTCCCGCACGATCGCCAACCGGCTGTGGAAGCTCTGTTTCGGCGTCGGGCTCGTCGAGCCGATCGACGACTTCCGCGCCGACAATCCGCCGTCCCATCCGGAGCTCCTGGATCACCTGGCGGCCGAGATCGTCCGGCTCGATTTCGATCTCCGCGAGTTCGTCCGCATCCTCGTCTCCACCGAGGCATGGCAGCGGCGGGCGATCCCCCACGACGCCGCGAACGGGGAGACGTTCTCCTTCGCGGCGCCCGCCCTGCGGCGGATGTCGGCCGAGCAGCTGTGGGACTCGATCCTCGTGCTGGTGGCCCGCGATCCCTGGTCGTCCGAGCGTCCCACGGCCGAGTCGTTCGCCGCGGCCGTGGACCTCGATCTCTCCGGAAGGAACCCCGGATGGGAAGCGGCCCATGCCGTTTTCGACCGTTATGAGGAGACCCTCTCCCCGCGCCGCTCGAAGGGGGCGGCTCTCCGCCGCTCCGGCTACCAGGGGCAGGTCCTCACCCGCGCGAGCGAACTCCCCACGCCGCTTCCCCTGGGTCACTTCCTCCGGCAGTTCGGACAGGGGGACCGGGAGACGATCGACGCCGGAAGAACCGTGGCCACCGTCCCGCAGATCTTGGCGATGCTCAACGGCCCGATCACCCGCGCCATGCTCGAACGGGGCTCGGCCGTGCTGGACGAGGTGGCCGAGCGCGACGCGGAGGAGGCCGTCGACGTCATCTTCCTCTCGGTCCTCGCACGCCTGCCCGACGACGAGGAGAGGCGATTGGCCGCCGACGCGATCGCCGCCGCCGCGGACGTCGCCTCGGGGCACGGCGACGTGATCTGGGCCCTGGTCAACACGCGCGAGTTCCTCTTCGTCCAGTGACACCCGCCACGCGGAGTCCAGTCATGCCCCCGTCCGGACCCTCCGACCTCCGGCCCGCCCGCCGTGCCGCGATCGCCAGGATCGCGCGGGCCGCCCTCGGCGTCACGGCGGTCGACGCGTTGCGCACGGACCCGTCGCGCGGCATCGCCGCGGAGCTTCCCCCCCGGGGAACGAGCGTCATCGTGCTCTTCATGCGGGGCGCGATGAGCCACCTCGACACCTTCGATCCCAAGCCGGGCCGCGACGAGCAGGGGGAGACGGGGGTGATCGGCACGCGGACGCCCGGCATCGTGTTCGGAGAGTCGATGAAAAGGCTCGCCGCGATGTCGGACCGGCTCGCGGTGCTGCGCGCCGTGACGACGCAGACCGGGGCCCACGAGCAGGGCACGTACTTGATGCGGACGGGCTATCCGCCCATCAACAGCATCCGCCATCCCTCGCTCGGCTCCTGGACGCTGCACGCCGCCGGCCGCCGACCTGGCGACCTGCCGGGCTACGTCCTCGTGGGCAACGGCAACGACCATCCCGGTAGTGGTTTCCTCGACACGTCCTTGGCGCCGGTGCCGGTGGCCGACCCGAACGCCGGGCTCGAGAACACCTCCCGGCCGCACTCCGTGTCGGAGACCGATTTCGCCCGCCGGCTCACGCTCTCCGAGCGGATCGACCGCGACTTCCGGCAGACCTTCGCCGGAGCACAGATCGACGCCTACGACCGGATGTACGCCGAGGCGATCCGCCTCATGGGGAGCGACGATCTCGGGGCCTTCGACCTGTCGCGGGAGTCCGGCGCGGTCCGCGAACGCTACGGGGCGACCACGGTGGGAAGGGGCTGCCTGCTCGCGCGCCGGCTCGTCGAGGCGGGAGTGCGCGTGGTGGAGGTGGAGCACGGCGGCTGGGACATGCACCGCGACCTGTTCGAGGAACTTCCCGGACGGGCCGGCGGCCTCGACCTGGCGATGGCCGCGCTGCTCGACGAACTGGACGAGCGCGGTCTCCTCGCCACGACGCTGGTCGTGCTCGCCACCGAGTTCGGACGGACGCCGCGGATCAACGAGAATGCCGGCCGCGACCACCATCCGGCCGTCTTCTCCTGCGTGCTCGCGGGAGCCGGCGTGAAGGGAGGAGTGGTGCACGGTGCCTCCGACGACAGGGGGCACGCGCCCGATTCGGGGGCGGTGACGGTCGCCGATTTCAACGCCACCGTCGCGGCGGCGGCGGGCTTGCCGCACGAGCGGGAGTTCCTCGCACCCAACGGCCGGCCGTTCCGGATCGGCGG
>CAWUOA010000203.1:0-6097 GCA_963923225.1 uncultured Planctomycetaceae bacterium | reverse complement strand
TGGGCCGGGAACGCGCCCGCGGCGAGCTCCGCCATGCCGGCCTGACGCAGCGTCGCCCCGAGGGCTCCGCCAGCCGCGATCACCAGCACGATCTCCCCCCCCTCGACCACCGCCTCGCGCACCGCCCGCCGCACGGCGTCGGCGTCGCCACGCCGCTGCCAGGCGAGGAGCCCCACCGACCACAGTGCCGAAAGCGTCAGCGCGAGATTCTTGTCCCCCGCCACGCGGATCACCGCCGTCACCCATTCGGGGAGGCTCGGCGACTCCCCGAGGGCCGACTCGGCGCTGATCAGCACCACCGGCAGGAGCACCGGCACCAGCGCCGCCCACGTCGGCGGGAGCGGGCCGGGGTCGATGCGCGCCTCGATCGTCTCGGCGGACCGCAGCGGGATCGCGAGCCGGCGATCGGCGCGGCGGGCGAAGGCGTAGCCGGCGAGCGCCGCGATCGCCCCCACGATCGCCCCCTGCCGCATCATGATCGCGATGTCGATCCCGAGGGCGTCGGCGACGAACAGCGGACCCGGCGTGGGAGGCACGAGCGAGTGGGTCATCGTCGCCCCGGCGACGATCGAGAGCACGAGGAGCACGCCGTGCTTGTGGGTCTCGCGCCACGCCGCCTTCGCCAGCGGCAGGAGGAGGTAGAAGACCGCCTCGGCGAACATCGGGATCCCGAGGAGGAAGCCGGCCCCGAGAAAGGCCAGTGGGGTGCGATCGCGGCCCACGAGCCGGCCGAGGCTCGTCACGATCCGCTCGGCACCCCGGGCCTCGAGGAGGCACTGGCCGAGGATCGACGCCATCGCGATGAGGATCCCGATGTCGAGGGCGGTCTTCCCGAATCCCTCCGCCACGCGCCGGCCCACCGACGTGCCCGCCGCGGCTCCGAGACGCTCCGGTGGCGTGAGGGCCGCGACCAGAAGCGCCGCCACGATCAGCACGAGGAACGGATGGAGCTTCGCCCGGAGCACCCCGAGGATGACGACGGCCAGGGCCAAAAGCAGGATCGGCAGCGGCGACACGTGCGGGGCCCTTCCCTTCTCCTGCCTGGTTCCACCACCGCGAAGGCCCGAAGACTACACTCCCGGAGGCGCCTCCTGTCATCCCCTGGCCGTCCACCCCGAGAGCGGGCCCCCATGACTCATTCGCCGGAACCGTTGCCGAAGACGCCGCAGTCGCTCCGATCGCGGCGCTGGTTCGCGCCGGACGATCTCCGCAGCTTCGGCCATCGCAGCCGGATCCTGCAGATGGGCCATCTCGGCGACGAGGTCCGCGATCGGCCCGTGATCGCGATCCTCAACACCTGGAGCGATCTGGCCCAGTGCCACACCCACTTCCGCGAGCGTGCCGAGGAGGTGAAGCGCGGCGTGTGGCAGGCGGGGGGATTCCCCGTCGAGATCCCGGTCCTCTCGCTCTCCGAGATGTTCGTCAAGCCGACGGCGATGATCCACCGCAATCTCCTGGCGATGGAAACCGAGGAGGTCCTCCGCAGCCAGCCGATCGACGGCGCCGTCCTCATGGGGGGGTGCGACAAGACGGTGCCGGGGCTGCTCATGGGGGCGATCTCCGCCGATCTCCCGGCGGTGTTCCTCCCCGCCGGGCCGATGCTCGCCGGGCGATGGCGCGAGCACCGGCTCGGCAGCGGCACCGACGTCTGGAAGTTCTGGGCGGAGCGGCAGGCCGGCTGCCTGTCGGAGTGCGCCTGGCGGCAGATCGAGGAGGGGATCGCCCGCTCCCCCGGCACCTGCATGACGATGGGCACCGCCTCCACGATGGCGGCCCTGGTCGAGACGCTCGGGCTGGCGCTGCCCGGCTCGGCGACGATCCCCGCCGTCCACTCGGCACACGCGCGGATGGCCGTCGCCTGCGGCCGCCGCGCCGTGGAGATGGTGTGGGAGGATCTGCGGCCGGCCACGATCCTCTCCCGCGCGGCCTTCGAGAACTCGATCGTCGCCGACATGGCGCTGTGCGGCTCGACCAACGCCATCGTCCACCTCATCGCCCTGGCCCGCCGCGCCGGCATCGACCTTTCGATCGACGACTTCGACCGCATCTCGCGCTCCGTGCCGGTGATCGCGAACCTCCGCCCCGCTGGCGAGTACCTCATGGAGGACTTCCACGACGCCGGCGGCGTGCCCGCGCTCCTCTCGCGCTTGTCGGAGAAGCTCGCGCTCGGGTGCCGCACCGTCACCGGCCGCTCCCTCGGCGAGAACATCGCCTCGGCCGAGGTGCTCGATCCCCGCGTCATCCGCCCGCTCGACGAGCCCCTCGCCAAAGCCGGCGGCACCTTCGTCCTCCGCGGCAACCTCGCCCCCGACGGCTGCGTCATCAAGCCGACGGCGGCCGAGCCGCGCCTGCTCGTCCACGCGGGCCCGGCGCTCGTCTTCGACGACTACGCCGACTTGAAGGCCCGCATCGATTCACCCGACCTCGACGTGACCCCGGACACGGTCCTCGTCCTGCGGAACGCCGGCCCGGTCGGCGCCCCGGGGATGCCCGAGTGGGGGATGCTGCCGATCCCCAAGTCGCTCCTCGCCCGGGGCGTCCGCGACATGGTGCGGATCTCCGACGCGCGGATGTCGGGGACGAGCTACGGCACCTGCATCCTCCACGTGGCGCCCGAGTCGGCCGTCGGCGGGCCGCTGGCGCTGGTGCACACCGGCGACCGGATCGAGGTCGACGTGCCCGGCCGGCGCCTCACGCTCGTCGTCGACGACGCCGAACTCGCCCGCCGCCGCGCCGCCTGGCAGCCCCCTCCCTGCCGCCACGCCCGCGGCTACGGCCGGCTCTACCACGACCAGGTCGGCCAGGCTCCCGACGGCTGCGACTTCCGCTTCCTCGAGGCGGGGCCGTCTTCTCCGGAGCCGGACATCTTCTGAGCACTCGCGCCCGCGTCGCCGGGCGGTTCGATCCCCCGTGGGCCGGCGGTTTCCCGGACCGTCGCGGCAGGAGGCGATGACGACGGAACGGTGTGCTCGGCGGGTGAGTTGACGTCAACCGTCTTCGGGCGCGGTCCGAACGTCGGCGTCACCGGCATCCGACTGGTGATCGTCCGCCGATTCGTCGTCGTCCGGCGATGCCTCCTCCGACTCGTCGGGATCGGCGTGATGCGCCGCCGCGGCGGCTCGGCGATCCCAATAGGACGTGAGGGTGTCGATCACCCTCTGTTGATCACGTTGTCTGCGGCTCAGCGGCAGGACCGCGCGGCCCCCTTCCCGGAAGAAGAGGTCGAAGACCGGCGTGCCCCAGTCGGCGCGGCCGACGATCTGGACCAGATCGGCGAAATGGACCGGCTCCGGCCAGGTCTCGTAGACGACCTTCTCGTGATCGATCGTCACGCTCGTTCTCCCCTTCGCGGGGAGCGTCACGGTGGGGAACGCCGCGGCGACGATCGCGGCCTCCTCGGGCGTCGCCGGCAGGAGACGGAAGACCAGCGATCGATCGTGAGCCGTGCGGAATCTGCTCTCGTACCGCGCCCAGAGAGCGGCTTCCCGACGCGGGGCGTCGGGAATCAGGCCGTACCAGGCGCCATCGGCGTCGGCGGACAGGGCGGCGCGGAGGGAATCGACGTCGGTGGGACGTCCGATCGCCCGCAGACGCTGGTCGAGCCTGGGATGGGTGTCGAACGGATGGGAGGCGGCGGGGCCGTCGCCGATCGCCCGCTCGGCGAATCCGGGCGCGAATTCGCGATAGCCCGCCTCGATGGCCCGCCCGATCCCCACGTCCGCCAGCGGCGCGTCCGTCGCGAAGAGAGTCGACTCGACCTGCCTGCGGTACGCCGAGTATGCCATGGTTCGCACCAGTGCGTCCCCGACCGACGACGGATCGACCACTGCCGCGGCGATTCCGTCGGCGCGGAACTCGCGGTCCCTCGAGATCCGGAACAGCGAGGTCCAGTAGATACGGCGCATCAGCCGGGCGCAGGCGCGGACGGGTCCGGCCAGCAGACTCTCGTGCAGGGCGGCCAGAAAGACGTCGAATCGATGGAAGAGCGGGCCGGTGCGGCGGGTGTACGCCGTGTCCTCGCCACTGAAATGGGCCATTTCGTGAGCGAGGATCGATTCCGCTTCCGGCCCGGAAAGCGTTCTCAGGAGCGAGAGGCTGACGTACAGCGTCTTGCCCCTGTACTTCCGCCCTCCGATGGAAACCGGGCACTCGGTGACGAAGAAGTTGTCATCGATGCCCACGACGATCTGGGCGGGCAGATCCGTGTCCGTCGCCTCGGCGACCCGTCCGAGCGCTTGCCAGAACGCGGGCGCTTCGGCGGAGGAGAGGAGCTCGCCGTCGAGGGTCAAGGTGCCGTCGACGCGGACGAAGATACCGGTGAGGAGGGCGGCGATTCCGCCACAGGCGAGAATCGTTGACACCATCACGAGTTCCAGACTGTAGGAGCGGAACAGGAGCGCGGTGATCCAGAACGACAGACCGACGAAGAGAAACCCCTGGGCGACGACCTGGAGCGTGAGAAAAGGGCGAATCGAATACCACCCGGCCAGGAGGCTGAGGGAGTGCCAGTACTGCGATCTCGACGCCAGGGGAATCGACAGTCCGACCAGCGCGAGCAGGCCGAGCCCGGAGAGAATGCATAACCAGGCGGTCCGGATGAGCCAGCGGAGCATGTCGTAGTAGCCGCGCACCGTCGACGACAGCCCCCGCGCCAAGGCCCTCATCTCGGGATCGTCGGAAGCGACGATCTCGGAGCGCGGATGCTTCCGGATGAACTCCAAGGCCCCCTGCCGTTGGGCCGGATCGAGCGATGTGTCCGCCCCGAGGGCCTCTTCGAGGTGAGTCGCGTGGTCGTGGTCGAGTCTCGCCACGCACGTCTCGAAGACCACCAGCGACGAGATCGGCACGAGGAACAGCCACAGCGCTGCCCAGAGAAGGCCGTGCACGAGACCCGGACCCGGAGGCGCGGTCGCTTCGGACATGGACGGTACCGTGGGAGGACGGGCGTCGGTGGTGCCGACGGAAAGCTGTCACGGGGGAGTCTATCCGTCCGGGAGGGGTGTGGCAGAGCGCGGTTTCGCCCCGGGGGGCGTGGTCAGTCGGCTCCGTCCCCCGAGCGGATGAGAAAGTCGAACAGCTCCCCGCGGTGCTCGCCGTCGAGGGTGATGTCGAAGGGGATGATCCGCACGCCGCCGGTGGCCGTGTCGGCACGCAGACGGACGGTGACACGCTCGCGCGATTCCGCGGCGACGGTGCCTTCGAGGATCGGCGGATCGGCCGAGATCCCCTCCGGCAGTCGCAGCCGGATCGCGTGCCGCTGGGGGCGGTCGCGGAAGTTCCGCACCGTCACCGTCACCTCCCGCCACTCCCCTGCGGGGAGCTCCACCCGGTAAGGGAACGCCGACACCCAGAAGGGATCGAAGTCGTACTCGTAGTCCGGGTCGGGGAGAAGCTCGCGGTAGCGGAGGGCGATCCGCTCCGACCAGGCCCGGTAGCGCTCCAGGAGCGCGTGCGGCTCGTTCATGAGGACGTTGTGGGCCCCCATCACGATGTCGGGGTCGAGGTCGAGCAGGTACCGGCTTCCCTGCCGGTAGCCCTCCTCGAAGATCGCGCTGTTGCGGGCCACCACCGCCTCGTGGCCGTTCTGCTCCGGGTCGGTCGGGTCGGCGAAGAGGTTGTCGCCGGTGAAGGCGATCTTGCGGCCGTCGAGCTCGAGCCACAGGCAGTTGCCGAACTCCGTCTGCCCCGGCATCCAGTCGACGTGGAGGTCGAGGCCTTCCCAGCGCACGATCTCGCCGTCGTGCAGCCGGCGGTCGACCGGCAGGCCCCGGTAGGAAGGGTCGTAGGAGGTGATCAGGGCGCAGTAGTCGTAGGCCAGCGGGTTCTCCACCGGGCCGGCGATCCGGTCGAGCGTCCAGATCTTCGTGCCGTGGCGAGCGGCGAGGTGGCTGCCGAGGGTGAAGTGGTCGCCGTGCATGTGGTTGATCCACAGGGCGTCGACGCGCGTGAGCCCCAGGTGGGCCTGCATCTTCTCCACGAGCCCGTCGAGGAGCGTCTCGGGGAAGAGCCCGCAGTCGAGGAGGAGGCCGCGGCCGCTGTCGGCGATGATGATGGCGAAGTTCTTCCCGGCGAGGGTGTCGGCGAACTTGTAGAGGTG
>CAWUOA010000202.1:0-6166 GCA_963923225.1 uncultured Planctomycetaceae bacterium | reverse complement strand
GGCGATCGCCTGCGAGTTCCGTGACGCCCACCCCGACCGCGTCCGCGTGGTGTCCACCCCCTCTGCCAGGGGCCTCCGCGCCTGTGCCAACGACGCGTTGGAGATGGCCCGAGGAAACTACGTCATCCGGCTCGACGCCGACGACTACTTCGACGCCAGCGCCCTGTTCGTGTTCAGCGATCACCTCGACCGCCACCCCGACGTCGGACTGGTCTATCCGAACTGGGTGTACGTCACCGAGCGGGGGGATGTCATCGGCGTGGAGCGTCGGAAGCGGTCACCGGGCGAGGCGGACCTCGCCGATCTCCCCGCGCACGGCGCGTGCACCCTGATCCGCAAACGGGTGCTCAAGGCCGTCGGCGGCTACGATCCCCGCTTCCCGGCCCAGGATGGCCACGAGATCTGGCTCCGGATGCTGCATCGGTTCAAGGTCGCACACATCGAGACGCCGCTTTTCTATTACCGGCAGCATCCCGGCTCCCTCTCGACCGATACCGATCGCCTGCTCGAAGCGAGGCGGGCCATCAAACAGGCCGTGGCGAGCCGCTACGACGGGCCCGTGAAGCCCCGTTGCGCCGCGATCGTCCCTGTGAAGAACACCTATGCCGGCCTGCCCGACGTCGCGCTCTCTCCGTTCGCCGGCCGCCCCTTGATCGACCACACGCTCGACTGCGCCGCGACCTGCGACGGATTCGGCCTGGTCTACGTGAGCACCGACGACCCGCGGGTCGTGGAGCATTGTGCTGACAGGCACGACACGGTCGCCCACCTCCGCAATCCGCACCTCTCCGACCCCGAGGTCCACCTCGAGGCCATCATCCGCGACGCGGTCGAGGACATGGAGCGGAGGCTGGGGTACTTCCCCGACATCGTCGCCGTCCTCAACGTCCATTGCCCGCTCCGTCGTCCGGCGCACGTCGAGGAGGCGCTCGACACGCTGCTGGTGCACGACGTCGACCAGGTGGTGAGCACGTACGAGGACAACGATCTCCATTTCCGTCACGGACGACTGGGGCTCGAACCGATCAACCTCGCCGCGGGCCGCGGCCTGCGTCTGGAACGCGAGGCGCTCTACACCTGGAACGGCGCCGTCCACGTCTTCTGGCGGGACGCGTTGCGTGCGGGCTTCCTCTACGACGGACGGGTGGGGCACGTCGTCATGTCGCGGCTCGACAGCCTCCAGGCGAAGTACCCGGAGGACCGGGCCCTCGCCGAGGCGGTGCTGCTGGACAGGCCGCTGGCCCATTTTTCGGCGGCGGGGGGCCAATGACCGTCCAGCCGCCCTGGCGCCGACTCGATCGCCCGCTGCTGGTCGCCGAGATCGGCGGCAATCACGAGGGCGATCCGGCGGCGGCCGTGCGGTTGTGCGACGAGGCGATCGCGTCCGGGGCGGACTACGTCAAGTTCCAGATCTATTCCGCAGACGGCTTGGTGAGTCCGAGGGAGTCTCCCGATCGGCATCGCCATTTCCGCACGTTCGAACTCGCCCCGGAACAGCACCTCGCCCTGGCGCGGCGCTGCTTGGAAGCGGGCGTTGGCTACTGCGCCTCGGTGTGGGACGAGGCGGCGCTCCAGTGGATCGACGACCACCTCGACTTCTACAAGATCGGTTCGGGGGACCTGACGGCATGGCCCCTCATCGAGTCGTTCGCCCGCCGCGGCAAACCGATCGCACTGGCGACCGGCCTGGCGACGCTCGAGGAAGTGGTCGACACGGTGGCGTTCATCCGCGAGGTGAATCCCCTCTACCGTGCCGAAGGCACGATCGTCCTCCTGCAGTGCACGGCGATGTATCCGATCGAGGACGACGCGGCGAACCTCAGGGCCATGGACACCCTCCACGCGGCGACCGGCCTGGACGTCGGCTATTCCGACCACACGCGTGGGAGCCTGGCGCTTGTGGTGGCGGCGGCGAGGGGGGCCCGGTTTCTCGAGTTCCATTTCACCGACACGCGCGAAGGGAAGACGTTCCGCGACCATCAGGTCTCGCTGACCCGGGACGAGGTGCGCGACCTGAAGAGCCAGATCGAACGGGTGGCGGTCCTTCTGGGGGACGGCGTCAAGCGCCCCATGCCCTGCGAGATCGAGAACGGCCACCCGGAGTCGTTCAGGCGTGGCCTCTACTCGCGCCGACCGCTCCGCGCCGGCGAGCCGATCAACCGTGACGACCTCGTCGCCCTGCGGCCGAACCACGGCGTCGACGCCCGTGCCTATCGGCAGGTCCCGGGGAAGATCGTCCGCAGGGACACCGCCGCCTTCGAAGCGATCGACCTCGAATGACCAGCCGACCGACGCACCGGCCTCCCCGGCCCCCCGTCGACCTCGTGGCATCCCGCGCCGCTCCGCCCATCGCGGAGGTCGCCGACGACGACGTCGCGTCGATGCGGGCCTTCCTCCGCGACGGAGTCTTCGTCGAATCGTGCGTGGCGGACCGCACGATCCTCGTCCGCCCCCGCATGGAGGGTTCCCCGTGACCCCGTCGATCGCACAGACGAATCTGCAGTTGCTGGCACAGTTGATCGAACTCGGCTTCGACGCCGACGCCCTCGCGCTCGCGAACCGGGCCTACTTTTTCGCCGCCCGGGTCACCTGCGACACGCTCCGAGGATCGGGCAAGCCCTTCGCCTGCCATCTCGTGGGAAGCGCGTCGGTCGTGGCCGCGGCCGGCGAGGACGCGGCCTGCGTCGCGGCGTCGCTGCTCCACGCGGTCTACCAGGACCGGGTGCCGTTCCCGGGCGGACGCTCCTTCGACGCCCGCCGGGAGTACGTCCGGGAGCGATTCGGCCAGCGTGTCGAGACGCTGGTCCACGACTACCACCGTTTCGAGGTCGTCCGGCTCGACTGCCAGAGCGACGAGGACCTGCGCCGCCAGCGGACCGTGGTGGCGATGCGTCTGGCCGACGAGATCGACGATCTGGTCGATCTGGGAATCGCCATGCACGGGCTTCCGGGAGACGATGCGGGCGTGCCCGGCTGCGCCGCGAACCGGCGGGCGAAGAAGGCCCAGCTCGCCCCGGATCTGCTCCGTGCCGCCAGGGCGATCGACGCCCCGGCCCTCGAGAGCCTCCTCCTCCACTGGCTGGAGCGCACGGCCGTGGCACCGTGGCCCGAGTGCCTCCGCAGCGGCGAGTACAGTAGCTTCGAAGCGACGATGCCGAGCGACTGACGTCGCCTCGCCCCCCTCCCGCGCCCGGTGCGAACCGTCGCGCGGGCCCACGTGCAGCCCGGAGGATTCGATGGATCGGTTCGTCGCGATCGACACCTGTCCCTTGTGCGGCGGCGGCCAGGCGCTGCCGCATTCGACTCCCCGTCCGAACCTCTACTCGGAGATGCTCGCCGATCTCACCGGGCTCGACGAGCGCGACCTCCTCGAACGGATGGGCAACGACGCATGTGCCGACTGCGGCCTGATCCGCAAGCGGCGATGGCTGTCGCGCGACCTGCTGTCCCGCCTGTTCACCGAGCGGGTTCCCTCCCACCCCAGGGGCTGGGACGTGCTCTCCGGCCGATTCACGCCGGACAATTTCCAACGGGAGGTCGAGGCGTTCGGCCGGGCGTGCGACGCGCATGACCAGGGCCAGATCAACCGCTACCGCCGCGCCCTGACGTCGATCGTCGACTCGATTCCCGCCCTCGCGGGCACGGGGGAGTCCAAAGCGCTCTTGCGGGCGATCGAGGAGGGCGACGTCGACGGCCTCCGGGCCGCGGACCCGCTGCTGCGCCGCTCGATGGGCGAGCCCGCGGCCTTCAAGCGGTTCTCCGGCTTCTCCGCGTCGTCGCTGTGGGACTACGTCGAATCGCGTCTCGGAACGATCCGCTCCTACGCGGAGGTCGGCTGCCCCCTGTGGGGATTGCTTCCACGGGCGAAGGAGCGCGGGTGCCGGGCGGTGCATCTGGCCCGCGTCGAACCGAACTACTGGTCGGACGGCTGCCGGAGGGACGGCGTCCACTGCCGCGATCATCTCGTCGCCTCCACGGGAGTCGCCGCCGCCGACTGGCAGGACGATCCCGCGACGCCCTACGACGCCATCGGGGTGTTCCAGTACCTGGACCATCTCGAGCGACCGGGCGACTTCATGGCCGAGTTGTTCCGGCGGTCGCGGGCCGCCGTGGTGATTCTCGACGCCGTCGACGAACCGGTCGCCGCCCAGCATTTCAGCGGCTGGACGACGCGGTCGGTGGAGTGGTTGGCGGACCGGCACGGCTGCACGGTGCACGCCGACTTCGACGCCATCCGTCCCTCCGGCAACTCCCTGTTCCTGCTCGCGCGCGACGGAGCCCGCGCCCCCTCGTGAGGACGCATCCCATGGATTGGCCGAACGATGCCGATGCCGCCGGCCGCGAGATCCACGCGCTCGCCCGACGACTCTGGCCGCTCAACCGCTCCATCTCCGGCCGGGGGCTGAGGGAGACGTTCTCGGTCCTCCGCGAGATGCTGCCGGAACTGCGCCTCATCGAGGTTCCCTCGGGCTCCCGGGTGCTGGACTGGATCGTTCCCGACGAGTGGGACATCCGCTCCGCATGGCTCGAGGGCCCGGATGGGAAGCGCGTCGTCGACTTCGCCGACGGCAACCTCCACGTGGTGGGGTATTCGGAGGGGGTCGACACGACCCTCAGCCTCGAGGCCCTCCAGCCGCATCTCCACTCGCTTCCCGACCAGCCGGATGCGGTTCCCTACGTGACGTCGTACTACGCGCGGACGTGGGGGTTCTGCCTCACCGACCGGCAGCGACGATCGCTCCCTCCGGGCGACTACCGCGCCCGGATCGACGCGACGCACTTCCCGGGGAGCATCACGCTCGGCGAGCTGGTCCTTCCCGGACGCAGCCCGCAGGAGATCCTGCTCTCGACGTACTGCTGCCATCCGTCGATGGCGAACAACGAGTTGTCGGGGCCCTGCCTGACCGCCTTTCTCGCCCGCTGGCTCGGGAGTCTCGCCGAGCGGCGGTGGACCTGGCGCATCGTGTTCGTCCCCGAGATGATCGGCTCCATCGCCTACCTGCACCATCATCTGCAGGAGATGAAGGATCGCACGATCGCGGGATTCAACGTCACCTGCGTGGGGGACGATCGCGCCTGGTCGCTCCTTCCGTCCCGCCACGGCCGGACGCTCGCCGACGAGGTCGCCCGGCACGTCCTCCGCCATCGCGCCGGCTCGTTCCGGGAATACGGCTGGAGAGACAGGGGAAGCGACGAGAGCAATTACTGCGCTCCCGGGATCGACCTCCCGGTGGCCAGCGTGATGCGGTCGAAGTACGGCACCTATCCCGAGTACCACACCTCCCTCGACGATCTGGAGTCGGTCGTGACGCCGACCGGCCTGGGGCGGGCCTTCGTGGTCCATCGGACGATGTGCGAGGTGCTCGAGCGGCACTGCCACCCGCGGACCACCGTCCTCGGGGAGCCGCAGCTGGGCCGCAGGGGCCTCTACCCGTCGATCAGCAAGAAGGGCAGCACCGCCGGCGTGCGGCGCACGCTCGACCTGCTGTCGATGGCCGACGGCGATCGTTCGCTGCTCCAGATCGCCGATGCCTGCGGCGTGCCGGCATGGGAGCTCTTCGAGGCGATGGACACGCTCGAGGCCCACGGGCTGCTCGAGTCGCGGAGCCGGTCGGAACGATGACCCAACCCACCCTCGGCATCGTCCTCTTCGCCCGCATGTCGTCGTCGCGCCTTCCCGGCAAGATGCTCGCCCGGATCGGGCCGACGACGCTCCTCGAGCGCGTCGTCGGGCGCGCCCGTCTGGTCGGCGTTCCGCTCCTCCTGGCGACCTCCACCGACCGGACGGACGACGCCCTCCACGAAGCCGGGGAAGGGCTCGGGGTGGAGGTCTTCCGTGGCAGCGTCGACGACGTCCTCGGCCGGGCATGCCGGGCGGCGAGGTCCGCCGGTTTCGACGGCTTCGCCCGGCTCTGCGGCGACCGGCCGTTTTTCCCGATCGACGACATGCGGCGCGCCCTCGGGGTCATGGAGGAGAGCCTGCGGGAAGGCGTGCCGTGCGATCTGGTGACGACACGCCTTCCGCGGCCGGTCCCTCCCGGGCTCCTGACGGAGGTGGTCCGCACCGCGGCCCTCGAGGAGGCCCACGCCAGTGCCACCTCGCCCGACGAGTTCGAGCACGTCACGACGCGGTTCTACGCGCGCCCGGGCGACTACCGGATCCACG
>CAWUOA010000201.1:0-6178 GCA_963923225.1 uncultured Planctomycetaceae bacterium | reverse complement strand
ATGCCTAATCCACGCCGCCAACGTTCATTCTGAGCCAGAATCAAACCCTTCAATTTGTTGGTTCTTCATCGACCGCGAATTGCTCCGCGGACTTTGTTTCGCCAAGACAAAACCGAATGGCTCGATCTGTCTTCTTGTATTCAAACCGACCACGAGACCCTGGAGCGACGAAGCCGAGGCTTCGGACTCAGGGATTCTCGACGGCCGGTGCCGGTCACGATCGCGTGCCGGCCGAAACCGAAAGAGATCAACTGCCGAATTGTCAATGAACGACATCGCCCGGCGAACTGAGTTGCCTCGGTTCGTGGCGGGCGAAGAACCGAAATCTAGCAGACCGTACGCAGGGGTCAACGGGTCTGTTCGAGAAAAAATTTTTTCGGCGTTTCTGCCCGGGAAATCCACAATTCCTCGGCAGGCCGGTTTCCCCCGGCAGACTCCCGCCCGCCTGGAAACACCGTCCGGGCTTGACCGACGCCCGCCCTCGACCGCACCCCCTCGACACGCCTCTCCGGGGCCCGGCCAGCGTCATTTCTCCGTAGACAGGGTCACCGGAATGTCGAGGCGGTGCCCCTCGCGCTCCACCGTGATCAGGATCAGGTCGCCGGCGTTCCTCGACTCGACGAGCGAGAGAAAGTCGTCTGCCGTCTTCACCGCCGCCCCCTCCACCGCCACGATCAAGTCGGCTCCGCTGCGGTCGATCCGCTCGGTTTCCGTGACGAACGGCCCTTGGCGACGCCGTTCCCGAACGACCTTGAAGCCGCGCATCCCCGCCCGCTCCGCCGGCCCTTCCGGCACCAACGCGGCGACCAGCAGCCCCCGATCCGTCTGGTACACGCGAGCCACGCCGACGTCGGGGCGGATCACCTTCCCCCGCTCGATGAGTTGCGGAACGATGCGGGCGAGCGTTCCGACGGGGATCGCGAAGCCGACGCCGGAACTCTGTCCGGTGCGGCTGGCGATCGCCGTGTTCATGCCGATCAGACATGCGGCGCTGTCGAGGAGCGGGCCACCGGAATTGCCCGGGTTGATGGCGGCGTCGGTCTGGATGATCGACTTGATCGTGCGGCCGGCCTTGGTGGGGAGCGAGCGGTTGAGGCTGGAGATGATGCCGGTGGTGAGCGTCCGTTCCAGACCGAACGGATTGCCGATGGCGAACACCCGCTGGCCGACGCGGAGGTCGGAGGATTCTCCGAACCGCACCGGCTCGAGCACCTCCGGCGGAGCCGCCACCTTGACGATCGCCACGTCGGTGGCGGGGTCGTGCCCCACGATCGTCCCGGGGTGGGAGGATCCGTCGTAGAGCAGGACCTGGATCTCCTTGGCCCCCTCGACCACGTGGAAGTTGGTGAGGATGTGCCCCGCCTTGTCGAGGACGATCCCCGAACCGGCCCCCTCGGAGGGCACCTCGAGGAGGAACAGCCCCGCCGTCACCGTGGCCTTGGTGTTGATGTTGACCACGCTCCGATTGACCGCCTCGTAGACGGCGATGTTGGTCGCCTCCTCCGGGGTGAATCCGCGGACGGCCGCCGGGGCCGTGGCGGTCGCCGGGGGGGAGGGCTGGACGACGGCGGCTCCGGGAGCCGGGACGGAGCGGACCGCCTGTGCGACCGCGTCCCCTGCGGGTCCGCCGAACGCAGCACCCGCCAGCGCCGCGCATCCGGCCGCGATCCGCTTCCAGGAGCGGCCGCCGCGCCGCGGCCCGGGGAGCGGGCCGCCGGCGGGGGGCTGCTGGGCGCTGGCGAAAAGATCCGGCCGCTCCACCACCTTCATCGTTGCTCTCCCGCACGAGGGACGCCGTCGCGGCCGTCGACCGGAGCGGAGTATGCCCACCACCAAGGCCGCGACCAACACCGAGTCGGGCGGCCGACCGGCGACGAGGAAAGTTCGAAAAGTGGGCAATTCCCGGCGAGATCGGCGTTGGCGGCGCCGGGGGGAGTAAATATGCTTCACCCGAGAGGCCGTGGTTGCATGACGCATCCGGCCCCACCGGAGGGACCATGTCGAAGATCATCTCCAGGGCGATCCCCTGCCTTCTGCTCGGCGTCCTGTCGCCGCTTCCGTCGTCGCCCCACGCGCTCGCCGACGACGCCGTGGCCGTGACGTTCGTGGAGACCTTCCAGCGCGACGAGGCGTCGTTGCCGGTCTCGGCCGTCGGCCTCCGCCCCTCCGTGACCGCGGCGACGAGCCCCACCGACGTCGTCGTGGTCATCGACACCTCCGCCAGCCAGATCGGCGATCACCGCACCGAGGCCTCGCGCGCCGTCGCGGCGCTGCTGGAAAAGGCCCGCGGCGACGACCGCTACCTCGTCGCCGCCGGAGACGTGGCCTGCGTGCCGCTGTCGAACGGATTCGCCGCGGGCGATTCCGCCGCCTGCCGTGCCGCACTCACGGCGCTCCAGACGCGCACGCCGCTCGGCTCGACCGACATCGTCGCGGTCCTCGAGGGCGCCGCGGCGCTGTTCGAGGCTTCGCCGGCACCGCGGGCGATCGTCTACGTCGGTGACGGCCCGGGCATCACGGGGGTCGACACCGCGGAGTTCCGCGGCGCACTGGCCGCCCTCAGGAACAAACGGATCAGCTTCTCCGCCATCGGCGTCGGCCCCACGGTGAATTGGCCCTGCCTCGCGGCGGTCGCCAACGCCACCGGCGGCGTGCTCGTCGTGCCCGACGCGACCGTCTCGGCCGCCGACGCCGGCGCACGCCTGGCGACCTCGGCGGTGCAGCCCGTCGCCTGGCCCGAGGATGTCGTGCTCTCCGGCGACGTCCCCGACGCGCGGCTGCGCGTCCTGCCCGGCAATCTTCCGCCGCTCCGTGCCGATCGCGACACGGTGGTCCTGGTGGAGGGCCCGCTCTCCGGCGCCCGGCTCGACTTCTCCCTCGAGTCGTCCTCCGGCGACGAGCAGCGGCAAGTCGAGGTGGCCATTCCCCCGGCCGACCCGATCCCGGAGAACGCCTACGTCGAGGAGCTCTACCGCAACGCCCGCGACTCCGACGGCGTCTATCTCCCCACCCTCGGCCGCGAGGGGCTCGACGTCGCCCGTAACGTGATCCGCGGCCAGGCGACGGCGCTGGTGAAGCTCGCCCGTCAGGCCGAGGCCTCCGGCGCCCACGGTTCGGCGATGCGGCTGGCGTACGCCTCCCTCCGCAAGGATCCCGACAACGTCGACGCCTGGGTGATGTTCACCGCCGCCCAGAAGAGCCTCGTCGAAGAGGAGACCGCCCGGCAGGCCGGCGGCACGGCCGCCGACGGCGAGGAGGTGCCCACGCCCGAGGCGCTGCGGGCCCCTGCCGGCGAACCCGAGATCGGCTTCGGCGGCCCCGGGCTTCCCCCGGTCGACGCGGGCTTCCCGGACGGCGCCCCGGCGGGCTCGGATCTCGTGGCCGATCAGGAGCGGAGCGAGTTGGCCGACTTCGCCCGGATGCGGAAGGTCCGCGCCCAGCAGCTCGAGCAGGAGGTGGCCGTCCGCCTCCGCAACGCCCGCCACACCTGCGCCGTCGATCCCGACCGCACCCGCGTCGATCTCAAGGCCCTGCAGCGTGACGTCCTCTCGTCGGAGGACCTCGACCAGGCGACCCGCGACCGGCTCTGCCGGCAGATCGAGATCTCGATCCGCGACTCGATCGTCCGCTCCCGTGAGAAGGCCGAGCACGACCTCGTCGCCGACCGCAACCACGCGATCGCCGCGGAGCGGGCCCGTCTCGACGGCGAACTGCGCCGACGCGAGGACCGCATCAAGCAGCTCACCGAGCGCTACCACTCGCTCGTCGAGGAAGGAATCCGCGTCGGCTACCAGCAGCCGACCGACAAGTTCACCGAGGCGGAGCGGATCGTCGCCAAGGAGATCGCCGAGCAGGCCCCGCCGCTGTACGCCAACCGGGGCGTGCCGATGACCGCCCGCGAGATCGGCGTCACCGCGCCGCTCGTGGCCCGGATCCTCGATTACGACACCGAGAACACCCGCGTCCGCCGCGATACGCAGCGGGGATTCATGGACGTCCTCCACCTCGCGGACATCGCGGCCATCCCCTACCCGGACGAGCCGCCGATCATCTACCCCAGCGCCGCCCGCTGGCAGGAGATCACCCGGCTGCGCGAGAAGTACAAGTCGGTCGATCTCGCCAACCCCGGCAGCGCGGAGCAGCGGATCTACGAGGCGCTCGACAAGCCGGTGGAGAACTTCGAGTTCAACGAGACGACGCTCCGCGACGTGATCTCGCAGCTCAAGGATTCCCAGGGCATCCCCATCGAGATCGACCAGAAGGCCCTCGAGGACGCGGGGCTCGACCTCGAGACGCCGGTCACGAAGAACATCTCCGGCGTCTCGCTCCGCTCGGCGCTGCGGCTCCTGCTCGGCGACATCGACCTCACCTACCTGATCAAGGACGAGGTGATGCTGATCACGACGAAGGAGAAGGCCGCCGAGAACATGGTGATCAAGGTCTACCCGGTCGCCGACCTCGTCATCCCCGTGGGCGCCATGGGCGGCGGCATGGGTGGCGGCATGATGGGCGGCATGGGCGGCATGGGTGGCGGCATGATGGGTGGCATGGGCGGTGGCATGGGCGGCATGGGCGGCATGGGTGGCATGGGCGGCGGCATGTTCCAGGTGTCGGACGCGAAGGAGCGTCTCGGCATGCGGGAGAAGCCGACCGCCAAGGGCGCCCTTCCCAGGTCCAAGACCGGCCAGCCGACTCCGGCCGAGGAGCCCACGCCCGCCGACGAGCCGGCCAAGGACGACCCCAAGGCGGCGCCCGTGGCCGGCGACGGCCTGGGCCTGCCGGAGGAGGTCGTCGGTGCCCGTGATCTCCGCGCGGCCGTGAAGGCGTATCTCGCGCCGGCCGGCAAGGGCGGAGGGACCGACGAGAAGGTGGCCGCCCGGGCCAGCGTCGGGAAGCTCGCCCGGCTGCGGATCTCCGCCGTCGAACTCGGCGATGCGGGCCGCTTCGATCGGGCCGCCGAACTGATCTCGGCCGCCATCAACTGCGGCCAGTCGGAGCCCTGGATGTACGAGGCGCTGGCGATCGCCATGGAGGCCGCCGGGAAGCCGAAGTCCGAGGTGGAGCGGGCGCTGTTGTCGAGCGCCGATTTCGCCACCTCCCCGGCCGATCTCCTGGCGCTCGCCCAGTACCTCGCCCGCTTCGGTTCCAACCGCCAGGCGCTGCGTGTCTGCAAGCAGCTGACGGCGATCGATCCGACCAACCGCGAGGCCTTCGCGTTGGCCATGACGATCGCCTCGAAGCAGGACGATCCCTCGGCGCTCAAATGGGCCTGTGCCGGCGTGCTGGCCCACGAGTGGCCGGCCGCCCAGCAGGACGTGGCGACCCGCGCCGCCCGCCTGGCCAAGGGGGCCATCGCGACCCTCGAGAAGCAGGGCAAGCTCGACGAGGCGGAGGCTTTCCGCAGCGCGATCGACGAGGCGTTGGTGCGCGACGTGGAGATCGAGTTCGCCTGGAACGGCGACGCCGACATCGACATGGTCGTCGAGGAACCGGCCGGCACCGTCTGCTCGGTGGCGACCCCGCGGACGACGTCCGGCGGCACGCTCCTGGCCGACGCCGAGATTCCCGCCGATCCCACCAACACGACCCAACGGGAGCGGTACGTGGCCAACGCGGCCTTCCCCGGCACCTACCGCGTGCTCGTCCACCGGGCCTACGGCAAGGTGACGGCGGACACCGTCACGGTGCAACTCACGCTCCACCGCGGCACCGACCGCGAGCAGAAGATCCGCAAGCAGGTGCCGCTGGGCGCCGACGACGTCGCGTTCACGATCGACCTCCCCGAGGGGCGGCGCCGTGAGCCGCTCTTCGAGGCCCAGGTGTCCCAGGACGTCGCCTTCCAGCAGAACGTCGGCAAGGCGATCCTCGCCCAGCAACTGCAGGGGATCAGCGACCCCTCCGCGGCGTCCTCGCTGTCGCAGAGCCGGGGCGGCACCGGCAATCCGGTGGTGCCCTCCCTGCCCTTCACCCGGGGTGGCGCCACTGGCTACCAACCGGTGATCTCGACGCTCCAGGACGGCACGAACCTCAGCGCCACAGCGGTGGTGTCCGCCGACCGTCGGTACGTTCGCGTCCAGGCGACGCCCTTCTTCAGCGGCATCGGTGCCGTCTACACCTTCAACTTCTCCGGCGGCGGTGCCCGCGGCACCGGCGGCGGCGGCGGCATGGGTGGTGGTGG
>CAWUOA010000200.1:0-6181 GCA_963923225.1 uncultured Planctomycetaceae bacterium | reverse complement strand
GTCCTCCGCGACATGTTCCAGAACCACCTCCTCCAGCTCCTCATGATCACGGCGATGGAGGCCCCGGCGAAGCTCAAGGCCAACGCCGTTCGCAACGAGAAGGTGAAGGTGCTCGATTCGATCCGGCCGCTCGACCCCGCGGAGGTGGCCGCCGCCGGCACGCGTGGCCAGTACCTGGGCTACCTCCGGGAGCCGGGGGTGGCGCCGGGGAGCCGGACGGCGACGTTCGGCGCCGTCCGTCTGGAGATCGACAACTGGCGTTGGCAGGGAGTCCCCTTCTACCTCCGCAGCGGCAAGGCGATGAGTTGCCGGACGACGCAGATCGTCATCGCCTTCCGCCAGCCGCCACTCGAACTCTTCGGCGAGGGGCCCCACCGCACGACCCGCGAGGGGAACAGGCTCGTGATCCAGATCCAGCCCGCCGAAGGGATCCAGCTCCACTTCCACACGAAGGTCCCCGGCGGCGGCATGAAGCTCCGCTTCACCGATCTCGAGTTCAGCTACTCGAAGGAGTTCTCCGGGCGCCTCCCCGAGGCCTACGAACCGCTCCTCCTCGACGTGATGGCGGGCGAGGCGAGCCTCTTCGCCCGCTCCGACGAGGTGGAGAAGTCCTGGGAGATCATCGATCCGTTCGTGCGGGCGTGGAACTCCGACTCGATGCCTCCGATCGACGTCTACGAGCCCGGCTACTGGGGTCCGACGTCGAGCGACGCCTGGATCGCCACCCAGGGCCGCGCCTGGTTCGACACCTGCCCGGTGCTGTGAGCGCCGACCGGAGGAGTCAGCCGTGAGCGATCGATCCTGCCGCCCCCCCTTCCCCGCCCCGGCGATCGGGCCGCTGCGTCTGGAGTCGCCCGTGCTCCAGGCGGCGCTGGCCGGGTACAGCGACCGGGCGATGCGGATCCTCGCCCGGCGCCACGGGGCCGCCTATTGCCTGGGCGAGGTCCTCCTCGACGCGTTCGTCGTCGCCGCCGACCGGAGCAAGCGGAATCTCGCGCGGCTGCGGCTCTCCGAGGAGGAGCATCCGGTGGGGGCCCAGCTGATGGGCTCGGTGCCTGAGGACTTCCCCCCCGCGGCGCGACGGCTCGTCGAGGAGGGCTACGACGCCATCGACGTGAACTTCGGCTGTCCGGTGAAGAAGGTCCTCGGCCGCTGCCGGGGCGGGGCGCTGCTCGGCCTGCCAGCGACGGCCCTCGAAATCGTGTCGCGCGTCCGCGACGCGGTGCCGGCCGGGATCCCCGTGACGCTCAAGATGCGACGCGGCATCGACGACTCCCCCGAGAGCGCCGACCGCTTCTGGACGATCCTCGACGGCGCGTTCGCCCGCGGCGTGGCCGCGATCACCGTCCACGGCCGGACGGTGAAGCAGAAGTACCTGGGGCCCAGCGACTGGGAGTTCCTCGCGGCGGTGAAGCGGCACGCGGGGAGCCGCACGATCTTCGGCTCGGGCGACCTGTTCTCCGCCGCCGCGGCGCTGTCGATGATGGAGTCGACCGGCGTCGACGGGGTGAGCATCGCCCGCGGGGCGATCGGCAACCCCTGGATCTTCGGCCAGGCACGCGCGGCCCTGGCCGGCCAGCCGGTGCCCGGGCCACCCGGGATCCGCGATCAGGCGGAGGTGCTGCGCGAGCACTGGGCGCTGGCGGTCGATCTCCACGGCGAGGCGCTCGCCGGCCGGCAGATGCGGAAGTTCGCCATCAAGTACGCCCGGCTGCACCCGGAATGGCTCGCCGTGCGCACCGCCTTCGTGGCGGTGAAAGTGAACGCCGACTGGCAGGGGGTCCTCGACCGCTTCTATGCCGTCGACGGTCCCGGCCGCGATCCCTCCGCCGACATCGACGAGACCGTCGCCTGCGACGACGCGCAGCGGTGAGCCGCTCCGTCGCCGCCGCCTTTCCCTCCCGGAGCCTCCCGCCATGCCGCCGCTCGACCGCCGCCAGGCGCTCCATGCCGCCGCCGCCACGGCGATCGCGGCCCGTCTCGCCGCCACCGGAACGGGAGCGACGGCCGCCGAACCGGCCGCGCCTCCGCCGGCCGATCGTTACGCCGCCTTGAACGGCGAGTTCCGCGCGCTCTACGCCGCCAACCGCGACGAGCTGGCCACGGCGATCCCGCTGGCGGCGGCGACCCTCATCGGCTCGGCCGAGATCGCCCGCATCGAGCATGGGACGATCGTCCGCACCTATCCGCCGAGCGCGGCGTGGATCGCGCGGGTGAAGGGGGTGATGCACGGCCTGATCGCCCTGCAGGCCACCGGAGCCCGCCTGGTGCGCGGCGCCGACGCGCCGGCCGCGCGGCAGGATGCCGTCCGGCTGGCCGCGCGCCTCGAGGAGGCCACGCGGCTGGCGGCCGGCCTCCCCGCGCCGATCCAGCCCGCGGCCGAGAAGGTCCTCGCCGCGGCGACGGCCCTGGCGCGGGCCTGGGCCGGCGGGGCCCCTGCCGCCGCGGGCGACACGCGGGCGGCGCTCGC
The DNA here is from genome assembly GCA_963923225.1 of uncultured Planctomycetaceae bacterium. Taxonomy (GTDB): domain Bacteria; phylum Planctomycetota; class Planctomycetia; order Pirellulales; family UBA1268; genus QWOP01. Next base: position 3,711 of record CAWUOA010000200.1, on the reverse strand, counting down.
ACCGGTCGACGACGACCTGACGACGATCCTCGACCGGACGGGCGCCGCGGTGTTCGACGAGATCGTGGCGGGACTCGTGGCCTTCCGCGACGACACCGCCCCCGCGGCGTGGGCCGACTGCCTCGTGCTGGTCTGCGGCCCCCCCTTCGCGCGACGCGACAGCATCGAGATCGCCGCCGGGATGCAGGTCCTCGGCCACGAGGCGCTCGGCACCCGCCTGCTCTACGTGGACAACGTCTTCACGCTCGAGGATGCCGCGAAGCAGGCGGCCGGATGCGTCGCCGACCGCGAGCTCGGCGCCGACGTCTTCGGCGACCCGATGCGCATGTGGCGCGACCTCCTCGGCGACACCGCGCGGCGGCGGGCGGGGGGCGGCTTCTTCCCCTTCATGGGCGTGGACTGAGTCCGGCGAGCGCCAGAGTGACCTCGCGGCGCACCCCGGCGTCCTCCTCGCAGCCGAGCCGGCGCTCGAGCGCCCGGGTGATCGTGGCGGCGTCGCCGTGGCCGCCGGCGAGAGCGCGTCCCAGCGCCCAGGCGACGGCGCCGCGCACCGCCCCGTCGGGATCGTCGAGGGCGGCGAGGAGCGCGGGGAGAGCCGCCGGATCCGGACGGTTGCCAAGCGCGATCGCCGCGGAGCGCCTCATGCCCCCCCGCTTCGCGCGGAGGATCGCCGAACCACGAAAGCGGGCGCGGAAGGCATCGTCGTCGAGCGTGAGAAGATCGGCCAGGCCGAGGCCCTCCTCCCCGCCGCGGGGCAGGAGCGCGGGCTCCGCCGATCCCGGCGCGTGCCGGTTCCAGGGGCAGACCTCCTGACAGACGTCGCACCCGAACACCCGGTCGTCGGCCGCGGCGCGGAGCGGCTCCGCCACCGCCCCGCGCTGTTCGATGGTGACGGCGCTCAGGCACTTCCCCGCGTCGAGGACGCGCGGCGCGACGAAGGCGTCGGTGGGGCAGGCGTCGAGGCAGGCGGTGCAGGTGCCGCAGTGATCGACACGGATCGGCGAATCGACCGGCAGCACCAGATCGGTGAGCAGCGCCGTGAGGAGAAAGTAGCTCCCCGCCGAAGGATCGATGAGCATGCAGTTCTTGCCGAACCAGCCGAGCCCGGCGAGCCAGGCGAACTCCCGCTCGGAGAACGGCGCCGAGTCGACGACGCCCCGGGCCCGACACCCCGGCACGCGACGCTCGAGCCAGGCGACCAGGCGGTTCACCCGGCCGCGGAGGAGCCAGTGGTAGTCGTCGCCCCGGGCGTAGGCGGCGACCCGGCCGATCCCCGGGGCGGGCGGCCGGCTCCCGGGAAGCGGGTGGTCGGTGGCGAGCATCACCACCGAACGGACTCCCGGGAGCATCCCCTCCGGGTCGCGGCGCAGCTGTTCGTGGCCGGCGAGCCAGTCGGTCATCGGGCCCGCCAAGCCACGCTCGATCCATTCGCGGAAGGCCCGGTGCACGGCCGGATCGCGTGCGGAAGGGTCGGTGGAGGCGATCCCCGTCCGCGAAAACCCCAGCCGCAGCGCCTCCGCCCGCAGGGCGGCCGCGAGCATCGGCCCGGATCCGCCGGGAGCGCGGCCGTCGGGTGAAGCGGGGGGATTGGGGGTGTTTCCTGTCACCGCGTCGACCGGGTGGCGCCGGCGACGGGCGCAGGCGCCCGCCGGGCGAAGGGGTGGAACTGGGCTGGACCCTCCGGGGGGATTCGCTATTGTCCCGCCTCCCCATGACCTTTCCCAGCCCCCGCCTCCCCGTGGAGACGACGCCGTGAACCGAGCGAAATCCGATCGACCCGCGCCGCACCGGCGTGCTCCGGCGGCGTCGATCCCGGCACGCACGCCGTGGCCGAAAGCGGGCGCGATCCTCACGCTCGGGGCCGCGATCGTGCTCGTGGGCACCGGTTGCCAGACGCCGCAGCAGACGGCGGCCTATCCGGCGGCCTACCCCGCCGCCGCACCGTACCCCGCGCATCCGTCGGCCTATCCGGTGGCGACCACCGTCGCGCCGCCGGCCACCGGCGCCATCGGCCAACCGGCTCCCTACGGGACGTTCGCCGCCTCGCCGACCACCGCGCCTGCCGGCTCGCTCGCCCCCCCCTCGCTTCCCGGACCGACGACCGCCGCCCCCGCATCGAACAACTGGACCTGGGCCCAGAGCAGCCAGCCGACGGCGCCCCCCACGATCCAGCAGTACGGCAACCAGATGCAGAACCAGGCCCAACAGTACGCCAACCAGCTCCAGCAGCAGCCGCAGCAGTGGGCCAACCAAGCCCAGCAGTACGCCAACCAGCAGAGCCAGCAGCTCTCGAACCAGCTGCAGAACACCGCCAACCAATACGGCCAGCAGTTCAACAACCAGGTCAACCAGTTCGGCGCGCAGACGCAGGCCGCGCTCCAGCAGCAGCAGCAGGCCCTCTCCGGCCAGATGCAGCAGGCCACCAATCAGCTCCAGCAATCGCTCCCGCAGGTGCCGCAGCAGCAGACCGCCAACGGCAATTGGTGGCCCTTCACGAGCCCCGCGGGCATGCCGCCGGCGCGGTCCACGCCGGCCCAGCCGGTGAAGTACTGAACGCCCCCCGGATCCGTCCGGGCCGGCGCCGGCCGCTTCGGCTCACTCCGTGGCGGCGGCCGCCGACGCCATCCCGCGGAGGATGCAATCCTTCACCGCTCCCGCGTCGCACGAGGCGACGAGGTCGACGTTCGGCAGCGCCCGCCTGACCTGGCGCCGGTCGACGACGAGCATCCCGGAGGTGAGCTCGCCCGACGTCTCCACGTCGGCGGCCACGCTCGCGCGCTGGAAGAGCTCGGGGTTCGTGGCGGCCACCAACGCCACCACCTCCGGGAGGCAGGCCGACTCGGTGCCGAGGAACTGCCGCTGCGCCCGCCAGGCGTGGGGCAGCATGCGGCGGAAGAGACGGCCGGCCCGGGAGAAGACGTCGGGGATCTCGTCGAGGAGGTCGAAGCCGAGCGGCACCCGCGCCGCGACGTCCGCCGGCACGAGGGTCTTGGCGAAGGGCTCGCGGAGCACCGCACGGGCCGCCGCGGGATCGGCGTGGAAGTTGAAATCGGCCACCGGCGTCACCGTGCCGTGGCCGTGCGCGATGCCGCCGCAGACGACGACCCCACCGACGATCTCGGCGAGCGACGGATCGCGCCGCAGCACGCGGGCCAGGTTCGTCAGCGGCCCGAGGCAGAGGATCGTCACCTCGCGCGGCCAGGCACGGAGCGTCTCGGCGATGACCTTCTCGGAGGCGTGCTCGCCGTGGAGTTGCACGCGCGGCAGGTCGAGTCCGCCGAGGCCGTCGTCGCCGTGGAGGTTCCAGGGCACCTCCACCCGGTCGACGTCGGTGGGCGCCGCCCCCAGCCGCGGGAGCCGCGGCGGATCGAGGAGCGTGACCACCGCCTGCACGTTGGCGGTGGCCTGCTGCGGCGGCACGCTCCCGCCGGTCGCGGTGACGGCGACGACGTCGAGACGCGGATCGAACAGCGCCATCGCCAGCGCCACGGCATCGTCGATGCCCGGATCGACGTCGAGAATGAGCTTGCGGGCCACGGTGTCGATCCCGTTCGGGGGCTTCTGCGGCGGCGTGGTGTAGTCTGGATCGCGAACCAATGGTACCGCACGGGCGGGCCAGCGGCACGCTCGCCCCCTCCGGAGCACCCCCGCCGATGCCCGCCTCCCTGTCTCTTATACACATCTCCGAGCCCACGAGACCAGAGAGGATCT
>CAWUOA010000199.1:0-6315 GCA_963923225.1 uncultured Planctomycetaceae bacterium | reverse complement strand
AGCGGCCCGGACGGAGCCCTCTCCCGGCTCCTCACACCGGCGATCGAGTCGGTGCTCCGCTCGCAGACGATCGCCCTGGCCCGCCACCGGGCCGCGGAGGTGCTCCTCGCGGCGACGCGCGAGCGACTCGCCGGCGGGGCGCTCCCCGCACCGATCGACGCCCTCGTGCCGGCGAGGCTTCCGGTCGTGCCGCGTGATCCGTTCTCGAAGGAGGGGCCGATGCGGTCACGCGTCGACGGCGAGGCGATGACCGTCTGGTCGGTCGGTCCCGACGGGGAAGACGACGGGGGGCCGCAGCGGAACGGCGAGGAACGCGACCCGGAGAACGACGACGTCGGCCTGCGGATGGGGGATGCCCCGGCCCCCCGTGCCGAAGCGACTCCCGCCGGAGCCGCCCCCTGACGCGCGTCGTCGCGGGCCTCACTTCGCCTGCATGAGATAGGCGATGAGGTCGGCCATCCCCTTGGCGTCGATCGTCTTCTCGAAGCCCTCGGGCATCAGCGACCGCTTGGTGTCGACGAAGCTCTCGAGATCGGCCACGGGGAGCGTGACGTCGAGGCCGTCGGCGGTGCGGAGCGACACGCTCCCCTCCGATCGCGCGGCGACGACCCCGGTGACGACGCGGCCGTCGTCGCCCACCGCCGCGTGGGCATGATACGCCGGTAGCACCTCCCGATTGGGGTCGAGAATCGCCAGCAGAAACGCCTCCGGCCCGCGCGCCTTCACCGCCGCGAGTGCCGGGCCGGTCTCCCGTCCCTCCCCCTCCACGCGATGGCAGGCGACGCACTGCGTGCGGAAGATCGCGCGGCCCGCATCGACGTCTCCCTTCTCGGGAAGGCTCGCCCGGTAGGCGGCGACGAGCGCCTCGCGGTCGGCCGGCGGCGGCGGCCCGAGGACCTCCGCCGCGCGCCCCGCCACCGAACCGTCCGGAAAGGCCCACAGCGCCGCGGCCGTCTGCCGTTCGACGTCGTCGGGCGAAAGCGTCCCTGCGGCGATGGCCTCGAGGAGGAGCCGCGCCCGCGCCGCGTCCCGGACGAGCGCCGCGGCCGCCGCGCGCCTGGCCTCCGGCGAGAGCCGGGGCAGCGACGCGGCGAGCGCTTCGCCCGCGCGGCCGTCGCGCGAGCGGTCGAGCGCGTCGATCGCCGCGCGGACCAGTTCCGTCGGCTCCTCCGCCACCAGCAGCTTCGCGAGCACGGCCGGATCGGAGATTCCCCGCGCCGCCTTCACGCGAACGGCGATGGCGGCGGAGCGGTCGAGGGCGAGGGCGGCGTTGAACTCGGCGAGCCTCGCGACGAGGGCCCGTGTCGTCTCCACCGGCTCGATCGCCGCGACGTCCGAACCGGTGGCGGAAAGCGCTCCCGAGAGCTCGCCCAGGAGGAGCGTGGCCAGGGGCCTGCCATCGGCCGCGCCGGCGGCGGGCGCCGCGGCGAGCCGGTCGATCCCGGCGACGATCCTCGAAAGCTCCGCGGCGTCGTGCTTGCGTCCGGCCTGCGCGACCAGGCCCGGCAGCGCCGCCAAGGCCCCCTTCGACGCCAGCCGCGCGGGCTCGGCGAGCCAGCTCTCGACGATCCCGCCGGCGTCGCCCGAAAGCGATGTGAAGGCCGCGTAGCGGATCCAGGGATCGGCGCCGTCACGCTCGAGGAGCGTGCGGACGATGCGGCGACGCGGAGCATCGGGCAGGGCCCCTGCCGACAGCGCGAGCCGGAAGCGCACGGGAGCCTGCGGTTCGCCCGAGGCGAGCGACTCGAGCGCCGCGACGAGCGCCTCTCCGTCGGCCGCGGCGGCCCCTGCCACGCGCTCGACGAGCCCCGCGGCACAGGCCCGCACGATCGGCTCGCGGGCGGCGAACAGGGGGAGGAGATCGTCGGGCCCGATCGCCCCGAGCACCGCGAGCGCCTGGGCGGCATGCACGCGCAGAAGCGCCGGGCCATCCCCCCGCACGGCGGCGCGCAGGAGCGGGATCGCGTCGGGATCGGCCCGCTCGAGGAGCAGCCGGAAGGCGGTGTCGCGGTGCCAGCCATTGGCATGGCCGAGGAGCGCCACGAGCTCGGGATACGTCGCCGTGGAGAGCCGCGGCGCGGGCTTCCGCGAGGTCCTCGCGGCGTCGGCCGGCGCGTCCGCTTCCGTCGCCACCAGCCGCCACAGCCGGCCGGTGTCGCGGCCGCTGGTGAGATCGAGATGCTTCTTGATCGGCGGGGCGAGACTCGCCGGGTGCTCGATCACCTCGCGCTGCATGTCGATGATCCACAGCGCCCCGTCGGGGCCGTTGGCGTACTGCACCGGGCGGAACCAGACGTCGGTCGAGGCGACGAGCTCGCACTCCTGGTCGATCCGCTCCGCGCGCACCCCCGCGCCGTGCGGGAGGAGCTTCTTGCGGTGGACGAGGTTCGACCCGACGTCGCCGACGACGAGCATCCCGGCCAGATCGCCGACCGAGTCCCCGCGGACGAGCGTGATCCCGGTGGCGCTGGTGAAATACCCGGCCGGCCGGCCTCCCCCCTCGACGATGCCGGGCACGATCCCCGCCGCGCGGAGGCGCGTCCGCAGCACGCGCCACGGCTCGACGGGGCTCGACCGGTAGACCGCCGCCTGCGGCCCCTCCACCGCGACGCTCTCCTTGGCCGACGGCGCGGGGAAGAAGGGATTGCGCGCGAGGAAGCGGTCGTCGACCATCGCCCGGATGCAGTGGTCGCTGTTGTGGCAGAGCCAGACGTCGCCGAGATCGTCGGCGGAGCGGCCGTGCTGCGCGCCGCCGGTCTCGGGACGGACCTCGAGCGAGCGCGGGTCGAAGGAGAAGTCGCGGCCGTTGATGACCGTACTGGGCCCCTCGGGTGCGCCTGTCGCGTCGACGCGGCGGATCTCGCCGCCGGAGGAGCTGCCGGCGCCATGGATCCGGCCGTCGACGCCGAAGGCGAAGGAGTTGAAGAGCCCCTGGACGTTGCCGGTGCCGAAGCCGGTGAGCACGCGGCGACGCTCCTCGGCCACGCCGTCGCCGTCGCCGTCCTTCATCCACACGACGTCGGGGGCGTCGCCGACGAACAGGCCGCCGTTCCAGCACACCAGCGCCGTCGGCCAGGCGAGGCCGTCGGCGAAGACGCCGGCCCGGTCGAAAGTGCCGTCGCCGTCGTCGTCGTGGAGGATGCGGATCCGGCCGAGCTTCTCCCCCTGGTCCTCGCTGTAGCCGCGCATCTCGGCGACGTAGAGCCGGCCATCCTCGTCCCAGGCGATCGCCACGGGGCTCGCGAGGAGCGGCTCGGCGACGGCGAGATCGAGCGCGAATCCGGGGCGGACGCGCATCGTCGCCGGGGCGAGTGCGGGGGGCGTCTGGGCGATGCGAGGCAGCTCGCCACCGTAATCGACCTCGGGCGAGTCGGCGGCGCGGCCCGGCACGGCACCGACCACGGCCCAGACGATGACGATCGAGGCGAGCCAGGAAAGCAGGCGACGCGACGGGAGGAATCGAATCACGGCGTGGCCTCCAGGAGCGTGCGGATCGCCGCCAGGAGCCGCTCCTCCGCGTCGGGCCCCACGAAGGAGCTCGTGACCTGCGTCTCGTAGCCCCCCTGCGGATAGGCGACGGCCGTGCCGATGTAGCCGGGGCCGTAGTCGCCGTAGGCGGCCATGAAGACGCCGAGATCGGGTCGCATGGCGCGGGCGGCGAGCTGGTACTCGACGAACAGCTCCCCCGGAAGGGAGAGCATCCGCGAGCTGCCGACGCGCAGGCAGGCGACGGGGATGGCGTGGCCCGCGTCGGCGCGGGTGGCGTAGGCGAGGCCGTCGATCGAGGAGAAGGTGCCCCGGTCGGGGGTGGCGCGGGCCTGGGCCTCGAGCGCCGTCCGATCGAGCTCGCCGCGCGCCGGGAGCGCCACCGGCACGCTCGCCCAGCCGACGTCGGCCGGCGCGAGCGGCACACGGGCCGCGATGCCCGCGTCGCAGGCCTGCCGCATCGCGGCCGCCAGACGCAGCGCCATCGCCACGCGGTTGGAGGGGGTGGCGTCGTTGTACTTCCCCGCGGCGACGTTCCCGCCGGCGCCGGTGAAATGCAGATGGAGCGCGGCGGGGAGGTCCTGCGAGCGGAGGAAGCGGGCGATGCCGGGAAAGTCGGGGCCGGGGACGCCGGTGCGGTAGTAGCTCATCGGATGCGTGGCGTAGCTGGTCACCACGGCAAGCGCCGCGTCGCCGTCGAGGAACACCAGCGCCGCGACCTCCGGATCGATCACCCCCTCGGGCCAGCCCTTGATGACCGGGTCCTTCGTGGCGCTGCCGCGCCAGGCGACGAACTTCCCGTCGGGCCCCACGAGGCGCCGGTTGCTCGCGATCTGCTGCACCTCCGCCCGGGCGAAGCCGACGTGCGTCACCTTCCGCGCCTTCGGCAGCGCCTCCCGCGCCGCCGCGGCGGCGCGGCCGATCACCTCGCGGTGGAAGGCGCCGTCGAAGCGCGGATGGCCGCCGATGCCGAGCTCGTTGACGAGCCGTTCGGCGGTGAAGTCGGCGTGCGGGGCGTCGTGCTGGTGGAGGGCGTGGACGGCGACGCGGTCGGGCGTCGTGCCGGCCGCCGCGGCGAGCGCTTCGCGGAAGGCGTCGTGGGCCGCGTTGCCGATGCCGATCCAATCGACGGCACAGAGCACGATCGGGTCCCCCGCCCCGGCGAGGACGATTCCCCGGCAGCGCAGCTGCAAGTCGGCCTCCTTCACCGCCGGCCCGTAGGCCATCGCCCCGCCCACCGGCGGCGTGGCGTCGACGTCGAAGGTGGCAAGCGTCAGGCCGTCGTCGGCCCGCGCGGGAGCGGGAGTGCCGGCGAGGAGGATCGCCGCGAAGAGGCACAGGGCGAGACGGGCAGGGTTCATGGAATGGCTCCGCTTCTTCGCTCGAGCGCCGGCGACCGTGCCGGACGATCGATATGTTACGTCGACGACGCGGGCCCCACGGCCGGCCGCGACGCGGTCATTCGTTCGAGGACGTTCCGCGTGATCCGCTGGATCCGCGCGTCGGGCCCCTGCGGGCTCGTGTAGACGCTGGGCCGCACGTACCCCGGCGGCGCGGAGAGGCCGTCGGCCCACCAGCAGGTGCCGGCGTTGAAGACGACGTTGCCCTTGGGGCCGGGATAGACCGTCGCGGTCCACATGCCGCCGTTGGGCTTGTCGGGGGCCGACTGCGTCGGCGCGGTGGCCACCACCTCGAGGCCGGGGATCGGCGCCGGATCGCCGTGCCACTCCCAGCCGATGATGCCGGGGATCCGATCCCCCTGGCGCATGCCGGTGCCGGCGTGGATCCAGTGGTCGGGCGTGGTGCAGACCCAGTCGGCGCCGCCGGTGACGGGGCCGGTGGAATGGGCGCCGACGAGCTCGTTGGCGTAGGGCCGCTCGTGGACGAGCCGGCTCATCTGCTCGAACTCGTGCGTCCCCCCCGGCGGCCCGAAGACGCCGACGCGCTCGAAGGCGGGGCCCGCCTCGTCGAGGAGCACCCGGCCGCAGACGGCGTTGCCGGAGAAGAAGCCCGCGCTCACCCCCGCCTGCACCGCCGCCTGGACGTTGCGGAACATCTCGATCGTCCAGTACTCGTCGTGGCCGACGCTCAGGAACCCCTTGGCGCGCAGCAAGCCTGCCGGATCGCGGTGGGTGTCGAGGTTCGAGCAGTAGGTGACGTCGAGGCCGAGCGACTCCATCCAGAAGGCGAAGGGGAACTCCCACAGGAACCACTCCCCCGAGCCGATCGAGAGCGGCTGGTCGAGGATCTGGCAGTACTTGCCGTAGGGGCGCCGGAACGACACCTGCACCTCCGGCCCCCAGTACCACTCCTTCTCGCCGTTGTCGTAGAGGGCGAAGCGGTCGGGCCAGCGGTTGTAGGCCTGCCAGGTGAAGTCGCTCGCCTGGAGGAGCCAGTCGGCGCGACGATCGTCACGGACGACGAAGATGCAGTAGCTCTGGTGGCCGGTGCGCGTGGCGGTGAGCTTGGCGACGTGGACGCCGCTGGTCCAGTCCGCCCCCACCGTGACCCGGGCCGTCGGCGTCCATTCGCACTGCCGCACCCGCTTCGGCCCGATCGGCGGATCGGGCTGCACGACGCCATCGAACTCCCCGAGATCGGCGACGAGCCGGCCGCCGTCGCCGCCGTAGAAGCCGAGCCGGTAGATGCGGATCGTCACCGGGCCCGGGGGATTGGCGCTCACGAAGAAGGTCACCTCGTCGCCGGCCCGGGCGCTCGAGTGCGAGCAGTAGCCCTCGATCCGGGGGCTGCGGTAGCGCGTGGCGGGATCGATCTCGGTCTTGTCGAGCATCCAGTCGCGCGTGCCGGGCAGGGCGTTCTCGCGCGCGA
>CAWUOA010000198.1:0-6331 GCA_963923225.1 uncultured Planctomycetaceae bacterium | reverse complement strand
CGGGATCGAGCAGGCCGGCGGGATCGAAGGACCGGAGCCGCTCGCGCAGTCCCTCGAGGCGCGACGGATTCCCAGAGAGGATGTCGCGCCGGGCCGCGGAGAGCGCCGCGCGGAGCGCGCCGTCGCGGGCCGCGAGAAAGCCCTGGCTCGCCACGCTCTCCCCGCGCGCGAAACCCTCCTCGAAGCGGATCGTGGCCAGGAAGAAGAGGGTGCTCGCCAGCCGAAAGCGATCGAAATCGGGCAGGGCCGCGTAGCAGGCGCCGACGAGCTCGTCGATCCAGCGGACCTCGTCGCGGACCTGCTCGCCGTACGCCTCCCACGCCGCGGTGTCGTGGGCCTCGGCGAGAACGAGCGCGGCGAGACGCTCCACACCGGAGAGGGCGTGGGCGATGCCGGAGCTGTGGAGCGGATCGACGAAGCCGGCCGTCGTCGGCAGCATCGCCCATCCCGGCCCCGAGGCCCTGCTCCATAGCCTGCTCATCCGGGGCACGAGCGTGACGTCGCGCGTCGGCCGGGACGTCGCCAACAGCCCCCGCACCGTCGGGTAGCGGTCGACGAGGCGGCGCCACTCGGCCCCGGGATCCTGAGCGGATCGCCAGGCCGGAGATGGCCGCACGAAACCGACGCTCGCCAGATCGTCCCGGAAGCGGAGCATCCAGACCCAGCCATCCTCGAAGACGTGGTGCTGGGCGGCGTCGTCGGAGCGGAAGGGCCAGGTCGTGGAGCGGTTGCCGCGGGACTCCTCGAGCGCGTCGAAGGAGCCGAGCCCGCGGACGTGCGTGAACAGGGCCCCGGTACGGGTGCCGAGGAGATCGTCGTGGCGATCGAGACCGAGCGCCCGGGCGAGCGCGGCGCCCGAGCCGCTGGAATCGACGAGCAGGGGGGCGTGAATCGTCTCGGGCACGCCCTCGCGGCCCCCGCGCACCTGCCAGCCGCTCGCGTCACGTTCGATGCCGTCGATCGAAAACCCCTCGAGGCCCTCCATCCCGGCGCGGACGCCGAGGGAGAAGAGGAGCGCGTCGACGTCGGCCCGGAGCCAGTGGGTGTCGCTGCCGGAGTCGGTGGCGCTCGCCGCGACCAGAAGCGACGAGGCATGGTCGGGGGTGTCGCCAAAACGCTCGCCTGCCCTGTGGAAAAAGTAGGAGAAGCCCCGCTTCTTCCCGCAGCCGACGTGCGGATACGCCGCCTGCCAGGAGCCCCATCGGGCGAGTGGCGCAAGCGCCTCGAGCCCGTAGCGGGCCGCGAGACGGGCGAGAAGGAAGTCGGCCGCCGGGGTGCTCGACTCGCCGATGGCGAAGCGCGGATGACGGGCGGGATCGACCACCGCCACGCGCACGCCGCGCGACGCGAGGATCCAGCCGAGAAGACTGCCGGCGAAGCTGCTGCCGAGGATGACGACGTCGCGCCGCATGGGCCTCCCCCTCAGCCCGCGTCGGCCGCCGGCGCGGAGCGGCCGGCCCGGCGCTCCATGAGCCGGATCTCGATCGCCTGCGACGCCGGGGTGATCGACAGGCCGCCGAGGGCCGTACACCGCAGCTCACGCGGCATCTGCTCCGACACCCGCCGCGCGGTCTCCACCACCTGGTCGAAGGGCACCACCTCCGCGAAGCCCGCCAGCGCCATGTTCGCGCACGCAAGCGCGTTGGCGGCCGCCATCACGTTCTTGCCGAGACAGGGGACCTCGACCCGGTTGCCGACCGGATCGCAGACCAGCCCGATCATGCTCTGCAGGGCCATCGACGCCGCGGCGAGTGCCGGCCGGACCGACCCGCCGGCGAGGGTCACGATCGCCGCCGCGGCCATCGCTGCCGCCGAGCCCCCTTCCGCCTGGCAGCCCCCCACCTCCGCGGCGAACGACCACGGGGTGCAGATGAAGACCCCCACGAGCCCCGCGGCGAGGAGCGCCCGGGCCATCTCCTCCTCGCCGAGCCCCATGGTCTCGGCGAGCGTGATCACCGCCGCGGGGAGGGCCGCACAGGCCCCGGCCGTGGGGGCGGCGACGATCACCCCCATCGAGCTCTTCACCTCCATCAGCGCCGTCGTGGCGAGCACGATTCCATTGAGGACCCGGTCCCCGACCAGCCTGCCGCCGGCGAGCGCCGCGGCGAAGCCGGGAGCCTGGGCCGGCAGCACCCGGTCGTCGTACTGCGTGCCGGCGATCCCTGAGGCGATCGAGCGGCGCAGCACCCGCACGATCTCCACCATCATCGCCGTCACGCGCTCCTCGGAGAGTCCGCCGCGCTGCATCTCGTAATCGATCGCGTGGCGCCACAGCGGCAACTCGCGGCCGGCGTCGGCGGCCAGAAGCGCCGCCGCGGAGGCGAAGGGCACCTCCACCCCCGGCGGCGAGAGCACCGGCAGCACGGGCCCCAGGGCCCGCACCCACGCGGCCGACTCCGCGAAGGGGGCGAGGCGTGCGGGGGAAATCGCCTCGCGCGATCCGACGCGCACCAAAAGGCCTGCCGGCCCCTCGATCGTCGTCACGCGATCGGCGGCGCTGCCCAGGGCGGCGGCGATCGCCTCCGCGAGCGTCCGACCGCGCGGGCGCGCATCCGCTCCGACGACGCACCACAGTGTCTCGTGGGCGTCGCCGTGGAGCGCGAGGGGGAAGCCGTCGATGTCGAGCACCTCGATGATTCCGCCGCCGGTCGAGATCGCCCGCAGCGAGTGGGAGCGATCGCCGCGGCGCACCGCGAGCCGGTAGGTGTTCGGATGGGGATCGCCGTAGTCGCCGGTCACGAAGCGCACCGTCGTGCCGGCCGCGCGGAGCGTCGAATCCCCCTCGGGGAGCCGCTCGTCGGCGGCGTCCCACCCGAGGAGCCCGCCGAAGAGCCCGAGGTCCGAGCCCTGCGACTCGTGGGTGGTGGGGAGCGACCCGGCGCGGTCGAACTCGACGACGACCTCGTCGGGCGTGCCGCCGACGAGATCGCGGGCGAGCCGGCCGATCCGCAGCGCCGCCGCACAGTGCGAGCTCGACGGCCCGCGCATCACCGGCCCGATCACGTCGTTGAAGATGCTCACGAGCATGGGAGTGGATCCTGGGGGCAGTCGCACGAAAGGGGCAGGGGGTCCAGGGGGCGCTGGGCGAGATTCATCGCCGCGACCCGCGCCTTCCGGGCCGGCAGGCATCGCTCACATTGCCCCGAAAGGCGCGGCCAGTCCCACAGATCGAGCGTGACGATCGTGCCGGGGGAGGAGGCCAGAGCCGAGCGGATCGCCGCCTCGGCCGTCGCCGCCACGATCGGGCGGAAGCGTCCTTCGGCGGCGAGCCGGTCGAGATGGCCGTTGCCGGCCCGAAGCGGCACGAGGCTCACGTGCCTGGCACCAGCGTCCGCCGCGAACCGCACCGATTCGAGGGCCGAGGCGAGGGCGCCCGCGTCGTCGCAGTCGGGCAGCCCGAGGAGCACGAAGGCCCGCACGTCGATGCCGCGGGCCCGGAGCCGGGCGGCCGCCCCGGCGAAGTCGTCGCGCGACATCCCCTTGCCGAGCCGCCGGAGCCGTTCGGGGTCGGCCGTCTCCAGGCCCATCGCCACCTCCAGGCGGCCGCCGATCGCCTCGGCGAAGCGGGGAAGCGCGTCGCCGGCGAGCTTGGGGTGGGTCTCCACCACGACGCGCTCGAAGGAAGACACGAGCGCCGCGATCGCCGGCAGATCCTCCGGGGGAACGGCCCGCGGGTCGGTGAAGTTGCTCGCGTTGTAGAGCTTGATCCACCGGGCCGGCCCGTCGCCGCCCGTCGGCAGGGCGAGCGCCGAACGCAATTGCACCGGCAGCGCGCCGGCCGGCGTGGGGCCGTCGAGGGTGTGCCGCCAGAGGTCGCAGGTGGTGCAGGTGAAGGGGCACTCGGCGCCGGTGAGGAGCACGACGCGCGTCGGCACCGTCTCCCCCGGAGCCACAACCTCCGCTTCGTCCCACACGCCGGCGGGACGGAAAGGATCGACCGGCGCCTTCGGCCCCCGGGCCGCCCGCACCTCGGCGGCGAGGGCGATTCCGGGGGATTCCGGCGCGGCCGGCCGCGTCATCGGTCTTCGACCCGGGCGGCGGCCGGATGGGAAAGCAGAACGGTGCGATCGACCGGCTGCGCCGCATGCTCGGAGGTGGTGCCATCCGGCCAGAGCACGCTCACATCGACGGGGGCATCGGAGGCGCCGAGGCCGATCGTCACGGGCAATTCGCACTGCGACTGGTAGCCGCGCGTCGGACTCACGCGCCGCACCGACGTGCCGGTCGCGCCCTTCACCGTCACGAGCCCCCCGATGCCGTCGCGGTTGCCGTCGGGGCCGGCCAGTCGCACCCGTAGCCAGTGGTGGCCGGAAGCCTGGTCGTTGCGCAGCAGACGGGGACTCGAGCCGCTGGCGGTGACGAGGAGATCGACGTCCCCGTCGCCGTCGATGTCGGCGGCGGCGACGCTGCGGCCGACGAGCGGCTCGTGGAAGTCGTTCCCCACCAGCGCCGCCGGCATCGGGCGGAACTCCGTCGCCTCGCTCGCACCGCAGTTCCAGAACAGCTCGGGGGGCTGCCGGTAGAACTGCGTCTTCTGGACCTTGTTGATGTCCTCCTCGAGATGGCCGTTGGCGGCGACGATGTCGAGGCGGCCGTCGAGATCGACGTCCTCGAAGAGCACGCCGAAGGTCAGCTCCTGGCGTGTCTCCGGCCCGAGGCCGTTGGAGACGGCGTCGTCCTTGAACTGCATCTGCGTCCCTTGGGAGACGTAGAGGGCGTTCATCTCGTTGGCGAAATTGCCGATCACGATCCCGATCTCGTCGTCGTTGCGGAAGCGGGCGATGTCGATCCCCATCGCGCCGCGGGCCCGCCCCTCGACGTCGTAGGCGATGCCGGCGAGGTTGCCCGACTCCTCGAACGTGCAGGGGCCGGTCGCCCGGAAGAGGAAGTTCTGGACCGTGTCGTTGGCCACGACGACGTCGAGTGAGCCGTCGCCGTCGAGGTCGTCGAAGGCGAGCCCGAGCGACTTGCCCACCGGCACGCCGGTGGCGGCGTTGCGGACGCGGATCCCCGCCTCCTCGGAGACGTCGGTGAAGCGGCCGCCGTCGTTGCGGAGCAGACGGGGGAAGGTGCCACCGAAGTTCTGCGGACGGCCGTAGGCCCGGCCGCCGCCGACGAGGCGGAAGTCCTGGGCCCGGTCGATGTCCCGCGACCAGACGACGTAATGGCAGAGGAAGAGGTCGAGATCGCCGTCGCGGTCGGCGTCGAACCAGCCACAGCTGGTGCCCCAGTCGCCCGCCTCGCCGCCGGTGCCAGTCTCCGCCGTGACGTCGGCGAACTTCATCCCGCCCGCGTTGTGGAACAGCCGGCCGGATCCCACCGCCGTGACGTAGAGATCGACGCGGCCGTCGCCGTCGTAATCCCCCGCGGCCACGCCGGTGCCGTAGAAGGGGACGTCGAGGCCGGAGCCGGCGGTGACGTCGCGGAACTTCCCGGTGCCGTCGTTCTCGTAGAGCCTCGACGTCGGCACCGGTTCCGGCGCCGGCCGCTCGTCCCAGGGCCAGCGCATGCCCTGGACGAGAAACAGGTCCTGGTCACCGTCGCCATCGGCGTCGAAGAACGCGCACCCGCCCCCCATCGTCTCGGGGAGGAGCTTCTCGCCGGCGGCACCGTTCTCGTGGACGAAGTCGATCCCCGCGGCGGCGGTGACGTCGGTGAAGGGGACCGACGGCATCTCGACGGCGGCCTTGGCGCGCCCCTTGGGGAGTTCGAGCGTCGCCTCACGGGGCGGCGGCGGCGGGGGCTTGCGGCCGGCCCACCAGGCCGCGACCCCGCCGAGGATGCCGACGACGAGGATCGCCGCCAGCGACCTCCAGAAGGCGCGGCCGATGACCGAGTCGTCACGCTCGTCGTCCGATTCGGGCTCCGGGACGGGTGCGTGATTGGCCATCGCTGCTCCTCGGGGTGTCGTGGTGTCGGTGCGTGGCGGCGGGCCGTCGGGACCCGTCGGCCGGCGGGATCAGGCGCCCGGGGGAGACGCCTGGGACGTCGAGCCCGGTGCCCCCTCGGTGCTGACGCTCACCTCGTCGGTCTCCGGAACGGCGCCCCCCAGCGGGGCCGCGTCGGAGGGGGCAGTTTCGGCCGCGGCGGCCTGCGTCGTGCCGGCCGGCAGCTCCGGTGCCCCGGGGCGCTGGAGAGGATAGATGACGAGGGCCTCGGCCGCGAAGTTGGCGGCCGGGTACTTGCCGCGGGCCAGCGACACCGCCCGATCGGCGGCGTTGTCGTCGAGCTTGTAACGCTCGTGGAGCAGACGGTGTTCCTCCGACTTCTCCGCGTCGCCGAGCTGGCCGTAGATCAGCTGCAGGTTGTAATGGGCCGCGACGTTCTCCGT
>CAWUOA010000197.1:0-6346 GCA_963923225.1 uncultured Planctomycetaceae bacterium | reverse complement strand
GCCCGCAACCAGATCGATCCCCTCTGGCCGAGCCTCGGCCCCCTCCCGGAGCTCACCGAGCTCTGGCTCCAGGCGCGCGACGCCCCCTGGCTCGGCACCATCCGCACCGGAAACCAGAAGGACCCCTTCGGCTACGAGCACCTCGCCAGTTGCCGCACGCTCGACCTGATGGAGCGGTCGTTCTGCCAGGACGCCTTCGTCGGCCCCTTCAACGACGGCTACGTGCCCGGCATCCAGGCGATGAACGCCACACCGGACGGGCGGGTCGCCTGGCAGATCGGCGAGTTCGCCAACACCCAGGCCCCCTTCGGATTCGCCGATTTCGCCGGCGGCAGCCTCACCACCGGCAGGCTGGTGTGGGTCCCGACCTGGGAGGACGACGGCAGGCGATTCCTCCATCTCGGCCTCGCCGGCCGCACGATGCAGCCCCGCGACGGCCTCGTGCGCTTCCGCAGCCGCGGCAGCTTGTGGAACGGCCCCCCCGGTCCCGACAACGCGATCTACGCCGACTCGGGGCTCCTCGCCGGTTCCTGGCAGAACATGCTGGGGGCCGAGTGGGTCGCAGGATCGGGCCCTTGGTCGATGCAGGCGGAATACATGGGCTCCTGGCTGCTGGATGCCGCCACGACGGACATCGGGCCGTTGTCGACCGCCGGCCTGCAGCCAGCCCCGGGCACTCCGCTCGGCACGGTGTTCTTCCAAGGGGGATACGTGCAGGCGGCTCGCTTTCTCACCGGTGAAGGCCGGGCCTACTCGCTCGCCGACCACACCCTCGACCGGGCCGTGCCCGAGCGGAATCTCGGCCTCGCGCGGGGCCGCCCGCGGGGCCCGGGCGCCTGGCAGGCGGTGGCCCGCTACAACTGGCTCTGTCTCGACGACGGGCAGGTCCACGGCGGCGTGCTCAACGGGGCCACGCTCGGGCTCAACTGGCTGCTGACGCCCCGGGCGCGGATCGTGTTCAATTACGACTTCACCTGGCGCGACTACCGCAGCACGCCCTGGGCGAACGGCCCATCCGGCCCGGTTCCGGTGGCCTCCTTCGACGGCAGCGGGGCGATCCACGGCTTCGGCACGCGACTGGCATTCGACTGGTGAGGTTCTCCCGTGAGTGACACCCCAGGAGCACGCTGCGAGGCCGGTTTCGTGTTCGCGCTGGAGACCGAAGCGCAGCACTTCGCGTCGATCGTGCGCGAGCGACGCTCGCTCTCCACGGCCGTCGCGGCCGGCCGTTCGCTCGAGTTCCACGAAGGGCTCCTCGCCGGAAAACGCGTCGCCTGGGTCGTCGGCGGTGCCGGAGTCGCCGCGGCGGCGCGGGCCGCATCGCTGCTCGTCGATGGCCACCGCCCGCGTCGGCTGGCAAGCGCGGGCTTCGCCGGGGGACTCGATCCGGCACTGGCGCGGGGGGCGCTGGTGGCCCCCGAGACGGTGCTGCGCGAAGGGGAGGGGGCGTTCGCCCTGGAGCCGCCGCCGTGCCCGGGGGCCGAGCCCGCCCGGAGCCTCGTCACCGTCGACGCGGTGGTCACCACCGTCGCCGCGAAGCGGGCCCTCGCCGACCGCACGGGCGCGGCGATCGTCGACATGGAGACCTGGGCCGTCGCCCGCACCGCGGCCGCGGCGGGGATTCCCTGCCTGTCGCTCCGCGTCGTCTCCGATGCGGCCGGCGACGAGTTGCCCGCCGACATCGCCCGGCTCGTCGCGCCGCAGTCGGGCCTCCGCAGGGCGGGGGCGGCGTTGGCCGCGATCGGTCGGAAGCCCGCCGCCGCCGCGACCCTCTGGCGACTGTGGGAGCAGGCGGTGGTGGACGCCCGCGTGCTCGCCCTGGCCCTCGAACGCGTCGTGGCGGCGCTGCCGGAAAGCGTCCCGGACGGCACCGCGCTCAGCTCCCGAGGATCGCTCGGGCCAGGAGGCCGCGCGGCAGATCGGGGGTGAGCGGAGGGGCCTCGAGGCCGACGGCGGGAAGGACCGCGCGCGCCGCGAGCCTCCCGCTCCGCACCGCCCCCTCCATGGTCGAAGGCCAGCCGGTGGCGGTCCAATCGCCGGCGAGCGTCAGGTTCGGCACGGCGGTGGCCGCCGCCGGCCTGACCCGGTCGACGCCGGGCCGCACCGAGAGCACCGCGGTGGGATCGGTGACCACCTTGCTCGCCACGAGCCGCGCCCCGGCGGCGGCGGGGAACGCGTCGCGCAGCTCGCCCACCACCGTGTCGACGAGCTTCTCCCGATCACCGCCGAGGAGGCCGCGCGAGGCGCTGATCACCACCTGGCAGTACCCGGCGGCGGGCGCCTCCGGATCGGCCTCCGAGCGGAAGACCCACTGCGACACGCGTCCCACGAGCACGGCATGGGGCAGGTCGATCGGCTGACGGTCGAACCACAGATGCACCGCCGTGATCGGCGAGGCGGCGAGGCTCTCCCCCCCCTCCGGCACCAGATCGGGCACGATCCGGGCGGCGGCCCTCCAGGGAACGGCGACGACCACGGCGTCGCAGGGAAGGCGCGACGCACCCGTCGACACCGCCACCGCGCGTCCCTGGTGCCGTTCGACCGCCGTCACCGCGGCGCCGATCTCCACCTCGACGCCGCGGCCCCGCAGCCAGTCGACGAGCCGCTCCCCGAAAAGTTCGCCCAGCGGCGCGGTCGGCACCCACAGATCGCTCGCCGCCGGATGGCCGAGGAAGCCGTCGAGCGCCACCTTCCGCGACGCCCCCACGCTCACCAGATCGAGCGATTCCCCCAGTGCGCTTTCGAGCACCGGCTGCCAGAACAGGTCGATCACCCGGCGCGGTTGCCCGACGCGCGAAAGCCACGCGCCGGCCGTGTCGTCGAGTTCGGCGCCCCTCGCCCGCGCCAGGCGCAGCATCCCGAGGGCCAGCCGGGTCCTTTCGAACCAGGAGAAGTGGCGCATGCCGAGGAGCAGCGGAGCGAGATGAAGGGGGGCGGGAAGCCAGCCCGCCGGCGTGCACGCGGAGCGGCGGCCGTCGGGCCCGATGAACCACAACGTGCGGTCCTGCCGCAGGCTCTGGGCGAAGCCGGCCCTGTCGGCGAGGTCGAGGAAGTTCGTGCAGCACCCCATCGCCACGTGCTGGCAGGCATCGACCAGCCCGCCGCCGCGGGGATCGTCGAAGGAGGCGGCCCGGCCCCCGACACGCCGCCTCGCTTCCAGGAGCGTCACGCGAACGCCCGCGTCGGCCAGCGCCGCGGCGGCGGCGAGGCCGGCGAGCCCTCCCCCCACGACGACGACTCGGGGCGCATCGGCGGGGGCGATCGGAGTCACGGCTGTTCGCTTCGAGGGCTTCACGGTCGATCGGTCCCGACGGGGTCAGCAGGGGCGTTTGAAGCCACGCGGGCCGGTGGCCACGGCGACCAGCGCCGCCGCGGCGAGCCAGGGCTTGGGCGGTGCCACGCGTGAGGCGAAGATCGCGGCGCCGCGCCTTTGCACCTCGTGGAAGATCGTCCGGTAGGCGCCGTACATCGCCCGGAAGACGATCCGCCCGTCGGTGGAAAGATGGCGGTCGAGCCGGCGGGCCTCGCGGAACCACGCGTCGGCGCGGGCGGTCTCGATCGCGGCGAGGCGGTCGAGCGCGCGACCCTGCGGCGGGCGGCCGAGATCCTCCGGCACGCATCCTGCCGCGGCGAGATCGGTCGCCGGGAGGTAGAGCCGGCCGCGGGCCCGGTCCTCGGGGAGATCGCGGAGGATGTTCGTGAGCTGGAAGGCGAGGCCGCAGGCATGGCCGGCGGGAATCGCCTCGGGCGACGTGAAGCCCCACACGTGGAGCGCCGCGAGCCCCACGGCGCTGGCGACGCGGGCGCAGTACGCCTCGAGCGCGGCCAGGTCGGGAACCGCGATCGGATCGAGGTCCATTCGCACCCCGTCGAGGATCGCCCGGAGGTGCCGGGCAGGCACGCCGTAGCGACGCACGGTGTCGGCGAGCGCTCGGAGCACCGGATCGGCGGATCGCCCGCCGGCGAGCGACGATTCCAGATCGGCGGCGAAGGCGTCGAGTTCGGAGAGCGCCACGGCGCGGTCGACCGGCCGGCCGTCGGTGCCGTCGACGATGTCATCGGCGCGGCGGCAGAAGGCGTAAAGGGCGGTCGTGCCACGGCGTTTCGCCTCCGGGAGGAGACGGATCGGCAGCGCGAAGCTCGAACCGCTCCGCGCGAGCAGCGCCGCACAGGCCTCGTGATCGGCGACGAGCGTGCCCATCTACCCCCCCGTGAGTCCGTTCCAGGCGATCGCGCACAGGGCCCGCGCGGCGAGTCTCGCCTTCCGCAGCCGTCCGAGGGTCGGCCGGGCGGCGAGCGTGTCGTACCCGGCGGCCTCGATCGCGTCGGCGACGGCGCGGCCTCCGGCCAGGAACAATCCGATCGCGGCCCGCAGCGGTTGCGGGGCGGTGCCCACCAGCGGAGACCCGGCGTCGAACAGCGACCGAGCCCAGTCCACCTCGTCACGGACCAGCGACCGATAGGCCGCAGTCGCCACGCCCCCGTCGAGGACCGCGACGTCGACGCCATGGCGGGCCATGTCCTCGGCGGGGAAGTAGATCCTTCCGGCGATCCGGTCACGCCGCACGTCCTGCCAGAAATTGACCAACTGCAGCCCGGTGCAGATCCGATCCGACATCGCGACCGCCTCCGCATCCCGGCAGCCTCCCAGTGCCAGCACGATCCGCCCCACGGGATCGGCCGATCGGCGGCAATAGCCGACCAGCGCCTGCCGCGAGGGATAACGCAACAGCGTGCCGGAGGCGTCGAACGCCCGATCCTCGTCGAAGGCGTCGAGGAGATGGGCGAAAGGATCGATCGGAATCCGGTGGCGGGCGACGGTGCGGCCGAGCGCCACGAACACCGGGTGGTCGGGACGGCCGTCGAAGCAGCGCTCGAGGCGGCGCCGCCAGTCGGCAAGCGCCGCGCCCGCGGCCTCGGGATTCGGGGCCTCGTCGGCGAGATCGTCGCTCCACCTCGCGAAGGCGTAGACGTTGGCCAGGTCCTGCCGCAGGGCGCGCGGCGCGAGCCTGCTGGCGACGGTGAAGTTCTCGTAGTGCGCGGCCGCGACGCGCCGGCACCAAGCCTCGGCGGCGGCCGGGTCGAGATCGGCCGGCAGCGCCGCCAACTCCACCGCGGTGGGATCGCGGCGGGCCGGATCGCCCCCTCGGGACCGCGACTCGGACTCGGTGGGAAGGGGGGCCATCGGGCTCTCGGGCAGCGGAGGCGAAAAAGGCGAGTCCGACTCGCGAGGGGCCCCGGCCGGCAGGCGGTCCACTCTGGCCGGCGGCAGAGGGTCCCACTAGGATAACGACCCAGGGGCCCGACGGTGGGCCACCGTCCACGCGTGGAAACGCCCCGATGAAAATCCTCCTCGCCGGTCCGCGCGGATTCTGCGCCGGCGTCAACATGGCGATCGAGACGCTCGAGACCGCCATCCGGATCCACGGGACGCCGATCTACGTCTTCCACGAGATCGTCCACAACAAGCACGTCGTCGACCGGTTCGTCCGGGAAGGGGCGGTGTTCGTCGACAGCGTCGAGGAGGTGCCGGAGGGGGCGGTGCTCCTCTTCTCGGCGCATGGCGTCTCGCCGGAAGTGAGGCGCGTCGCCGAGGAGCGGAAACTCCTGGCCATCGACGCGACCTGCCCGCTGGTCACGAAGGTGCACCTCGAGGCGATCAAGTACGCCAGATCGGGCCACCGCATCGTTCTCATCGGCCACGAGGGGCACGACGAGGTGATCGGGACGATGGGGCAGGCCCCCGACGCCTTCACGCTGGTGGAATCCCCCGAGGAGGTCGACTCGCTCCCGTTCCGGCCAGGCGATCCTCTCGCCTACCTCACCCAGACCACGCTTTCGGTCGACGACGCCTCGCGGGTCATCTCCCGCCTCAAGGAGCGTTTCCCGTGGATCGTCGGTCCGCCGAAGGACGACATCTGCTACGCCACGCAGAACCGGCAGGAAGCCGTGCGGATCCTCGCGCAGGACGCCGACCGTGTGATCGTGCTCGGCAGCCAGAACAGCTCCAACAGCCAGCGACTGGCGGAATTGGCCAGGGAACGCGGCATCCCCGCCAACCTCATCGACGGCGCGTCGGAGATCGACCCGGCGTGGTTCCGCGGCGACGAGACGGTGGTCATCACCGCCGGCGCCAGTGCGCCCGAGAGCGTCGTGCAGGACTGTGTCCGCTGGCTCGTCGATCGCTACGGCGCCACCGTGCAGGACCGGACGATCCGCGAGGAGGACGTCTACTTCCCGCTGCCGAAGGAGCTTCGCCCGGGCGGCTCCGCCGCCAAGGCCCGGTAGGACGTCCGCAGGGGCAGGGACGTCCTCGGCGCTTCCACGCGAGACGCCAACCACCGCG
>CAWUOA010000196.1:0-6359 GCA_963923225.1 uncultured Planctomycetaceae bacterium | reverse complement strand
GGCGCGTCACACCGCCATCACTCGCAAGCCGGCCTTCTTGGCGGCGACGAGCTGCCGATCGTCCGCCGACACGAAGAGCTCCGCCCCCCACACCTTCGCGGCGGCGACGTGCAACGCATCGGCAGCGCGGACGGGTGACGCCTTGATGGCGACGACCGACTCCGCGATCACCTCCGGCGTGAGGTCGACGATGATCGCGTCGCGAATGTCGTCGAGGAGATGTCGTTCGAGCGTCGCGAACTGACTGCCGTTGATCCGTTTGTCTCTCAGCTTCCTCGCCATCGCCGACACGATTTCCGGGACGCAGAGCACGCACAGCCCCAGTTCGCTCGCGTCGAGACAGAGCGATTCGACCGCATCGCTCCCCGTCTCCTCGATGAATCGCTTCGCGAAAGCCGAGGAGTCAAAAAACGTCTTCACGGCCGCGCTCTCCGAGTATGGCCGCCGCCAGGCCGGCCCCCTTCACCGCCAGCCTCGGGCCGGGTCTGCGCCACGACGGCCGTCGGCCCGGACGGGACGACACGGGATGGATTTCGGCGATCGGCTTGCCGTGACGGAGGAGAATCACGGTTTCTCCCCGCTCGACGTCGTCGAGATAGGACGCGGCGTTGGCACGGAACTCGGTGAAGGACACCGTCTTCATCGGGAAAGGGCTCCGCATTCGAGTGAATCGACCCGGCGCAGAAAGGGCCGGACGGTCGCGGTTCTGTACAGAAGTGTACAGTCCGCTCTCCGGAGGCTCCATCGCCGGTCGGACGGGCGCCTGGGTGGGAATGAATCGGCCTCACGGGAGGGTCGGTCCGCCGCACCGACCGCGGCGGGGTAGGATGGGTGGTTTCCCCCATTCCGGCCCGCCGCCCGAGCGTCCCCATGTCCGGCTCGTTTCCCCCCGTCCACGCCACGCCGCGGCCGCTGCCGGCACCGATCGCCGACGACCCGCCGCGGATGACGGCGCGGACGCTCGAGGGGCTCGAATGGGTCCTGGCCCGGGAGCTCGAGAGCGTCGGGGCGGTCGACCTGCGGATCGGCAGGCGGACGATCGAGTTCTCCGCGGAGCCGGGGAAGGAGAAGGAGACGCTCTACCGGGCCGTGCTCGAGAGCCGGACGGCGATCCGCGTCCTCGAGCCGCTCGGCCGCTTCCGGGTGCAGAGCCCCGAGGCGCTCTACGCCGCCTGCGAGACGATCGATTGGCGCGAGCAATTGAAGGTCTCCGACACGCTCCGCGTCGACGCCGCCATCCACGACACCTTCCTCAACCACTCGCTCTACGCGGCGCAGGTGGTGAAGGACGCCATCGTCGACCAGCTCCGCACCCCGAGCGGCCGCCGCCCCGGCGTCGAGCTGCGCGGGGCGACGCTCCGACTGGCGCTCCATCTGGTGGGCGACACCGCCACCGTGTTCCGCGACGCCGCCGGCAAGTCGCTCCATCAGCGCGGCTGGCGGACGGGGGAGGTCGAGGCACCCCTCTCGGAGGTCCTCGCCGCGGGAATCCTCGCCATCGCCGGCTGGCGGCCGGGCGAGGCGCTCCTCGATCCGATGTGCGGCTCGGGGACGTTCGTCGTCGAGGCGGCGACGATCGCCGCGGGGATCGCCCCGGGGCTCCTCCGGGCGCGCCGCAAGGGGCACGGCTTCTTCCGCTTCCGCGACTGCGACCGCGACCTCGCCTCGCGGCTGGTCGCCGATCTCGAGAGCCGCGTGACCACGCCCGAGGGGAGCTTCCAGGCGAGCGACCTCGATCCCCGCGCCGTCGCCGCAGCCAGGGCCTGCGCCGAGTCGGCCGGCGTGGCGGGCGCGATCGTGGTGGAGCAGCGCCACTTCGAGGAGGCCCGGCCGGCCGGGCCGCGCGGTCTCGTCGTCACCAATCCCCCGTACGGCGAGCGGCTGGCGCTGCCGCGGGCAGGCGCGCTCTTTCGCCGCATCGGCGACTGGCTCGTGCGTCACTGCGGCGGCTGGCGGGCCGCGATCCTCGCCCCCGACACGCCCGCCGCGGGGCACCTGGGGCTGCGGCCATCGGCGCGTGTGCCCCTCCCCAACGGCCCCATCGCCTGCCGGCTGCTCGAGGTGGAGATCCGCGAGCGGCCGAAGGTCGAACCGCGGACGGAGGCGGCGCCTGTCGATGAGTCCCGCGACGTGGACACGGCGGTCGCTCCGAACGGACCGCGCGACGTCGCCGACGCGCGGCCCGCCGCGCCCGCCGTCGGCCGGCAGACGACGGACGCCGCGGGCCCGCCGCGGAGCGGCGGAAGGCCAGTCGAAGACCAACTGGGTGACTTCCGCCGGCGGCTGGCCAAGCGCTTCAAGCACCTCTCCAAGTGGGCCCGCCGCGTCGGCACCGACGCCTTCCGCGTCTACGACAAGGACATCCCCGAGATCCCGCTGGTCATCGATCTCTACGCCGGCTGGCTCCACGCCGCGGAGTACGAACGGCCCCACGAGCGGACCGAGATCGAGCACGACGTGTGGCTCGACCGGATGGTGGAGGCGGCGGCGGTGGAACTGGGCGTGCCCCAGGACCGGACGTTCCTGAAAGTCCGACGCCGGCAGCGCGAGGGGGGGCAGTACGACAAGGTCGACGAGCGGCAGGCCCTCGTCGACGTGACCGAAGGGGGATTGAAGTTCCGCGTGAACCTCTCCGACTACCTCGACACCGGCCTGTTCCTCGACCACCGCACGACGCGGGCGATGGTCCGCGAGGAGGCGGCGGGGAAACGGATGGCGAACCTCTTCTGCTACACCGGCAGCTTCTCCGTCCACGCCGCCGCCGGAGACGCCGCCACGACGACGAGCGTCGACCTCTCCAACACCTACCTCGACTGGACGCGCACCAACCTCTCCTTGAACGGCTTCAAGGACGCCGGCCGCCACCGAATCGTCCGCGACGACGCCCGCGCCTTCCTCGAGCACCGGGCCCGCCGCGGCGAGCCGCCGTTCGACCTGGTGGTGGTCGATCCCCCCACCTTCTCGCGCTCCGCCAAGAGCGAGGTCCCCTGGGACGTGGAACGCGACCATGCCGAACTGCTCGCCCTGGTGGCCCGCAATCTCACCCCAGGCGGCATCGTCTACTTTTCGACCAACTTCCGCCGCTTCCACCTCGCGGCCGAGTCACTGGCCGCCGACTACACGCTCCGCGAGATCACCAACCGCACGATTCCCGAGGATTTCCGCAACGAACGGATCCACCGGGCCTGGCGGCTGGTGCGGAAATGAGCCCCGAAACGAGGCCGTGGCGGGAAAGGACGGAGCCGGCGGGCCCGTTGCGGCTGGAATAGGCCGGTTCTACATTCGTCGCATGATTCCGCCCGCCCGCCGCCGCTATCCGCCCGTCGCGATCCTCGCCGCGCTCCTCGTGGCAGCGGCGGCGCCCCTCGCGGGCTGCCGTCCGGCCGATCCGGACCTCGTGAAGATCGTCAGCAGCCTCCCCCGGACCGGGTCGGCGAAGCACCAGTCCGACACGCTGGTGCGTGGGATCCGCATGGCGATCGACGAGGCGGGGGGGCGCGTCGGCCGGTTCCGCGTCGAATACCTCGACCTCGACGACTCGACCGCGGCGGCGGGGCAGTGGACCAGCGAGGCGGAGGCCGCCAACGCCCGCCGCGCGATGCAGGACCCCGACGTCTGCGCCTACATCGGCACCTTCAACTCCGGGGCGGCGAAGGTCTCGATGCCGATCCTCAATCTCGGCGACCTGCTCATGGTGTCGCCGGCCAACACCGCGGTGGGGCTGACCAAGCCCGGCCTCGGCGAGCCGGGGGAGCCGGGGGTCTACCGTCCCACCGGTCGGCGCAACTACACCCGCGTCGTTCCCGCCGACGACCTCCAGGGGCCGATGTCGGCCGACTGGGCCGTGCGCCGCGGCGTGAAGCGGGTCTACATCCTCGACGACAACGAGGTCTACGGCAAAGGCATCGCCGACCTCTTCGACGAGCGCTGCCGCGAGCTCGGCGTCGACGTCATCGGCCACGACTCGATCGACGCCAAGGCGCAGGAGTTCAAGTCGCTGATGGCGACGATCAAGGCGGCCAAGCCCGACCTCGTCTATTTCGGCGGCACGACGCAGAGCAAGGGGGGGCAGCTCGCCAAGGACATGGCCGCGGCGGGGATCGGCGCCATGCTCATGGTGCCCGACGGGTGTCTCGAGCAGGTGTTCATCGACTCCGCCGGCGCCTCGAATCTCGAGGGGCGCTGCTTCGTCACCTTCGGCGGCCTCCCCCCGGAGAAGCTCGAAGGGAAGGGGGGGGAGTTCGTGGCCCGCTACAAGGACAAGTACGGCGAGCTCCCCGAGGCCTACGCCGTCTACGGCTACGAGGCGGCCTGCGTCGCGCTGCGGGCCATCGCCGCCGCCGACAGCAAGGACCGCCGCGCCATCACCGACGCGGCGCTTTCGATCCGGGATTTCGACGGGGCCCTCGGCCACTGGGGCTTCGACGAGAACGGCGACACGACGATGCGCACGCTGACGGTGAACGTCGTCAAGGGGGGCCGCTTCGTGTTCGAGGAGGTTCTCGACGAGGACGACATCCTGCCCGATCCCACCGCCGCGGCCCCGGCCGCCCCCGCCCCCTGACGCTCCGCGGGCCCCGCGCGGCCCCGCCACGGAAAACACCGACGTGTCGCTCCAGTTCTTCCTCCAACAGTGCCTGATCGGCCTCACCAACGGCGCCCTGGTGGCGCTGGTGGCGCTGGGCTACACGATGGTCTACGGCATCATCGGGCTGATCAACTTCGCCCACGGCGACCTGATCATGCTCGGGGCCTGCCTGGCGCTGTCGCTGGTCGGCGCCCTCGGCCTGGCCGCCGCCGGGCCGACCGCGACCTGGGCCGGCATCGCCACGCTCGTCCTCCTCTGCGGGCTGTTCTGCGGGGCGCTCAACGTGGCGGTCGACCGGATCGTCTACAAGCCGCTCCGCCACGCCCCCAAGCTCGCCCCGCTGGTGTCGGCGATCGGCGTCTCCTTCATCTTCATGAACGTCGGCCTCTTCTGGCTGGGGCCGGCGGACCGCTCCTTCCCCGAGCTCCTCCCCTCGACGAACCTCCTCGGCGGCGAGGGGTTGCAGTTCACCTGGAAGGACCTCCTGGTCGTGCTCGTGGTCGGTCCCTTGATGGTGGCGCTGTCGGTGCTCGTCCGCGGCACGCGCCTCGGCAAGGCGATGCGCGCGGTGTCGCAGGACCCGACCGCCGCGGCGCTGCTCGGCGTCGACGTCGACCGGGTGATCGCCGCGACCTTCTTCATCGGCGGCTTCCTCGGCGGCGCGGCGAGCGTGATCTACGGCCTGTACATCAACACCATCGGCTTCCAGATGGGGTTCCAGAACGGCCTCTACGCCTTCACCGCCGCGGTCCTCGGCGGCATCGGCAGCATCCCCGGCGCCGTCCTCGGGGGGCTCGTCATCGGCCTGGTGCGGGCGCTCGCCAGCGCCTACGTCGGCGAACGCTGGACCGGGGCGATCGTGTTCGCGATCCTGATCGTGATCCTCGTGTTCCGCCCGGAGGGCCTCCTCGGCCGCCGTGTGAAGGAGAAGGTCTGAACCATGGCCGCTCCCTCCGTGCCGCCGTCGCCATCCGCCTCCCCGGGAGGCCTCCTCGACTTCCTCGCCTCGCGCTGGGAGATCGTCACGCTCCTGGTGCTCGCCGTGGCGCCGCTGGTGGTGCCGGCGCTCGGGGGCGCCCTCGGCGGGCAGGTGACGACGCTCTTCATCTATTGCATCCTCGCCCTGGCCTTGAACGTCATGGTGGGCTACACGGGGCTGGTGCACCTGGGGATCGCCGCCTTCTTCGGCATCGGGGCCTATTGCCTGGCGATCCTCACCGTGCCGATGTACCCCTTCCGGATCGGTTTCCTCCCGGCGGCGGCGGTCGCCGTCCTCGTCGCGGCCGGCACCGGACTGGCCCTGGGCGCGCCGACGCTCCGTCTCCGCGGCGACTACCTGGCGATCGTGACCCTCGGATTCGGCGAGGTGGTGAAGGTCACGCTGCGGAATCTCGAGCAGATCACCGGTGGCATGAAGGGGCTCAACCCCGTGCCCCCTCCCGGCGCCGGCGTGACGCTCCAGGGGATCGACCTGGGGAAGGAGTTCGCCATCGACCCGCGCTGGTTCTATTACCTCGCGCTTCTGTCACTGGCCGGCGTGGTGCTCGCCATGCGGCGCCTGGAGAACTCGCGCCTCGGCCGGGCCCTGGTGGCGGTGCGCGAGGACGAGCTCGCCGCCCAGGCGATGGGTATCTCCGCGACGCGCGTCAAGCTCTCCGCCTTCGCCATGTCGTCGGCGGTGGCGGCGCTGGCCGGCTGCCTCTACGCCGCCAGCCTCTCCACCACCGCCGACCCCAACGCCTACGACTTCAACCGCTCGATCATGGTCCTC
>CAWUOA010000195.1:0-6380 GCA_963923225.1 uncultured Planctomycetaceae bacterium | reverse complement strand
CCTCTCGGAGCGGCTCCTCGACGACCCCGATCCGGCGGTCCGCGCCTGGGCGATCCAGCTGGCCAATGAGACCGGAGCCGTGCCGCTCGAGACCCGCTTGGGCCGTTACCGCCAACTCGCGGCGGACGACCCCTCGCCGGTGGTCCGGCTCGCCCTCTGCTCGGCGATGCAGCGCATGCCGCTCGAGGCCCGGTGGGACATCTGCGCGGGGCTCGTCTCCCACGCGGAGGACGCCGCCGACCACAACCTCCCCCTCATGAACTGGTACGCGGTCGAGCCGCTGGTGACGGTCGACCCCGACCGCGCCATGCAGTTGGCGGCGGCGTCGAAGATCCCCACGGTCTCCCGGTTCATCGTCCGCCGGGCCGCCTCCGAGGAGGCCTGCTACGAGGCGCTCGTGGCCCGGCTCGCCGCGGCCGATTCTCCGACCCGGAAGTGGATGCTCGAGGAGATGGTGGCGGCGCTCGCCGCCCGCGGGCGGATGAAGGCCCCCGCCGCCTGGGAGATGGGCTACGAGGCACTCGTCGCCGACGGCGACGCCGAGGTCAAGCGGCTGGCCGACGTCGTCGCCGTCCGCTTCGGCGACCCGCGCGTGCTCCCGCAGCTGCGGGCGCTCGTGGCCAATCGCGACGCCGCGGCGCAGGAGCGCCGCGAGGCGCTCGAGGCGCTGGTCAGCTCGCGTGACGAAGGCACGCCGCCGGTGCTCCACTCGCTCCTCGACGACCCCACCCTCGCCAAGGACGCGGTCGTCGCCCTGGCGGCGGTGCCCGACGACGCCACGCCCGGCGTGCTCCTCGAGGCCTACGAAGGGCTCCCCGAGGGGTCGCGTCAGGCGGCGATCGCCACGCTCGTCTCCCGCCCCCCCTGGACGCTCGCGCTGCTCGACGCCATCGAAGCCGGCCGCGTGCCGCGCGGCGACCTCTCCGCCTTCACCGTGGGCCAGCTCGCGCAGTCGGCCGACGCCCAGGTGATCGAGCGGCTCAACGCCGTGTGGGGCACGATCCGCTCGACGCCGGAGGACCGCAAGGCGGAGTTCGCCAAGTGGCGGAAGGCGCTCGCCCCGGCGGCGATGAAGGAGGCCGATCCGTCGCACGGCCGCGCGGTCTACAACCGCACCTGCGGCGCCTGCCATCTCCTCCACGGCCAAGGGGGGAAGATCGGCCCCGACATCACCGGCTCGAACCGGGCCGACCTCGAGTACCTCCTCGCGAATCTCCTCGACCCCAGCGCCGTCGTCGGCCGCGACTACCAGACGACGACCGTCCTCACCTCCGACGGCCGGTCGATCGCCGGGATCGTGATCAAGGAGACGCCGACGAGCGTCACGCTGCAGACCCCCACCGAACAGGTGACGGTGGCTCTCGACGACATCGACTCGCGGATCCTCTCCCCGCAGTCGCTGATGCCGGAGAACCAGCTGACGCAGATGAAGCCGGAGGAGGCCCGCGACCTCGTCGCCTATCTCCGCCATCCCGGCCAGGTGCCGCTGCCGGGCGAAGGGCCGCCGCCGTTCGACATCGAGGGGCGGATCCCCGGCGCCGTCGAGGGGGAGGCCCTGCAAGTCGTGTCGAAGAGCGCCGGCGACGCGCGTCCGCAGCCGATGGGGGCCTTCAAGGCCTCGCGCTGGAGCGGCGACTCGCAAGTCTGGTGGACGGGAGCCCGTCCCGGCGGGACGCTCGTCCTCGGCGTTCCCGTGAAGGTCGAGGGGCGTTACGAAGTCATGGCCGTGTGCACCAAGGCCCACGACTACGGCACCGTCACCTTCGCCTGGGACGGCGCGAAACCGACCGGCCCGGTCGATCTCTACGACAAGGACGCCGTGGTGACCACCCCCGAGGTGTCGCTCGGAGTCCACGACCTGAAACCGGGCACCGCCCCCCTGACGGTGGAGATCGTGGGGGAAAACCCTGCCGCCACGAAGGCCTGGATGTTCGGCCTCGATTATCTCCGGTTCGTGCCGGTGAAGGACCCTCCACCCGCCGCCAAATGAGCGGGCGGGCCCCGACGGCCCTCCCCTGAAGGCGGCCGAGAGCCGGCGTCGACCGCCATCCCGGCGGCGACCGGGGCCCCCGCCCCTTCGCGCCCCGGCTGCGGGCGCGAACTAGGATAGTTCGGGAACCGTACCCCGCGATGGCGTAACGCGCCAGCGTGCGGGACGTTCTCCGACCGTCCTCTCCCTTCGCCCTCCCGGGAAGAAGCCATGCCCCGCACGCCCAGGCATCGCACGCGCCGTGTTCCCACGGCCACCATCCTCCGCCGAGCGGCGCTCCTCCTCTCCATGCTCACACCCTTCCGAGACGGCCGCGGCGGCGAAATCGGATACGTCGAGACCTTCGCCCTGGCAGACGACCGGGCGGCGGCGCTCGACGAGCTCATCCCGGGCACCGAGGACTTCTTCTACTACCGCTGCCTCCACCTCCTGGCGACCGAGCGCCTCGCCGACGTCGAGCCGCTCCTGGCCGACTGGATCAAGGCCCACGGCGAGACGACGCGCGTCCAGGAAATCCGCGCCCGCCGGGCCCTCCTCGGCTTCCGGGCCGATCCGGTGGCGTCGACCGACTGGCTCGTCCGCAGCCTCGGCCTCGGCTTCGGCCACGAGCGGATCGTTCCCGGCGCCGAGCCGCAGCTCCCCACCGCGCTCGACCCCGCGCAGGTCTCGGCAGAGGCCTGGGCCGAACGCGCCCGCGCCTCCTCGCCCGACACGCTCGACGGCTGGAAGGAGGGGGCGCTGCGGCGCATCGCCGCCGGCGCCGAACCCAAGGCGCCGCTCGACCGCGTCCGCCGCCGCCAGCTCCTCTCGCGTCTGGCCCGTCCCGACATCCCGGGCCTGGTGAAGCTCGTCTCCGACGATCTCCGCGAGCCCGACTCCGGCGGCTTCGGCTCCCTGCCGATCCACCGCTCCCTCACGCGCGGCCAGCTCGAGGAGCTGCTGCGGCTCGAGCCCGCGCTCCGCGACAACGGCGCGCTCGTCACGGCGATGCTCCTCCGCCTCCAGCCGACGCCCGACGAGGATCTCCAGGGGGACGACGCGGTGCGCCGCGCCTACCTCGATCGGCTCCGGGAGTACGTGGCGACCCTCGGCCCCGCCCACAACTCCCTCAAGGCCCTCGTCCTCCACCACCGCCTCCTCCTCGACCGCAAGGAGGGGCGTGTCGACGACAAGGCGTTCCTCGAGTACCTGGCGCTGCCGCGGCATTTTCACTACGTGTCGCCGAAGCTCCTGGCCACCGACTCCGCCCGTGGCTTCCCCTGCAACCTCGGCGCGGTGCACGAGGGGCTTCTCCTTCCGCCGGTCGGCGACGACGAGGCCCTGGTCCGCGACCTGCTCGCCCGCCTCCTCCGCGACGCTCCGGACACGCGTGCCTTCCAGCCCTTCTTCGAGAAGGGCTGGCTCGACCGGGTGTTCGCCGAGACGAAGCTCCTGGCCGGACTGGGGGCCGCCGATTCCCACGCCGCGGTCCTCGGGCCCGCCGCCTACCGGGCGCTCCGTGACCGGGTCGACATCGAACTCCTGCCGAACAACCCCACGCGCTTCGCCGCCGGCGCCCC
This sequence comes from uncultured Planctomycetaceae bacterium, assembly GCA_963923225.1. Lineage (GTDB taxonomy): Bacteria > Planctomycetota > Planctomycetia > Pirellulales > UBA1268 > QWOP01. The sequence goes on along the minus strand of CAWUOA010000195.1, from coordinate 2,831 downwards.
GGTGGCCCTCGACGTGGCGCTCAAGAACGTGCCCGAACTGGCGGTGCGGATCTTCGAGATCGACGCTCTCGGCCACTACCGCGGCACGCTCGCCGAGGTGGACACCGACATCCCCCTCGACGGCCTCACCCCGTCGGTCGAGACGACGCTCCGCTCGGAGGAGGATCCGCTGCGCCGCTCGACGAGGCGCATCGATCTTCCGCAGCTGTCGCGGCCCGGTATCTGGGTGGTCGATCTCGTCGGCAACGGCCGCTCGAGCCGGGCGCTGGTGCGCAAGGGGCGGCTCCGGCCGCTCGCCGTCGACACCGCCGCCGGGCAGCGGTTCACGATCCTCGACGACGACGGACGCAAGGTGGAGGGGGCCACGATCTGGCTCGAGGGGCGCGAGTACGCCGCCGGCGACGACGGCACGATCCTCGTCCCGCCGAGCACGGCGCCGGGCCGCAAGCCGATCGTCGTCACCGGCCCGATCGCGCTGGAGGGCGGCGGCAGCGCCACGATCTCGAGCCTCGACGCCTTCGACCACCGCGGCGAATCGCTCGCGCTCTCGGCCGCGATCCACGTCGACCGCGAGAGCCTGCGCACGCGCCGCACGGCCGAGGTGGTGGTCCGGCCCTCGCTCCAGATGAACGGCCGGCCGGTGTCGTTGGCCGCGATCGAGGAGCCCCGCCTCACGATCCACTCCGTCGATCTCGACGGCGTCCCGGCGGTCAAGGAGATCGCGCCGTTCCCCCTCTTCGAGGATCGCGACAGCGTCCACGAGTTCCTCGTTCCCCAGCGTCTCGCCGAGGTCACCTTCACCCTCTCCGGGAAGGTGGGCCGGCTCACGGCGGGGGGTGAGAAGCTCGACCTCTCCGCGAGCCGCTCCTTCGCCGTCAACCAGATCGACCGCACCGACAAGGTCGAGGACCTGTTCCTCGTCCGCTCGGGCGACCGCTTCGCCGTCGAGGTCCGCGGCCGCAACGGCGAGCCCCGGGCCAGCCGTCCGGTCGCCGTCACGCTCGGTCACCGCGACGTGGCGCCGTCGGCCACGTTCCACCTCAAGACCGACGCCACCGGCTCGATCGACCTGGGACCGCTCGAGGGGATCGCGACGGTGACGGCCCAGGGGCCGGAAGGGGTGTCCCACGCGTGGCAGCTGGCCGACGACTCGGCCACCTGGCCGCAGGCGGTCCACGGCCGCTCGGGCGACGCCGTCCGCCTCCCCTTCCTCCCCGCCTCCATCCACCGCACCGGCAAGCCCGCCGGAAATCCCGTGCCGGCCGACGCGTCGCTGTTCGAGCTCCGCGGAGGCGCCTACGCCGCCGATCGCTTCGACCACCTGGCCGTCGAGGAGGGGAATCTCGTTCTCCGCGATCTCCCCGCCGGCGACTACGAGCTCTTCCTCCCGGCGGCCGGGGCCCGGGTCGAGGTGCGGATCACCGCGGGGGACGCGGTCGACGGCTTCTTCGTCGGCCGCTACCGCCAGCTCGAGGCGCCGAAGCTCGCCCCCACCGCCATCCGCGAGATCGCCACCGAGGGGGAGGATCTGGTGATCCGGCTCACCGCCCCCAACCGCTTCACCCGCGTCCATCTCCTCCCCTCGCGGATGACGCCCGACTTCGATCCCTTCGCCTCGCTGTCGATCGTCCGCGGACCCGAGCCCTGGGCCTTCGCGCGCGGCGCGTTCTCGAGCGCCTACGTCAGCGGCCGCAATCTCGGCGACGAGATCGCCTACGTCCTCAGGCGCCGCACCGAGACCGCCTTCGCGGGGGCGATGCTCGACCGTCCGAGCGTGCTGCTCCATCCCTGGGCGGTGCAGGACACCACCACGGTCCGCCAGGACGCGCAGGCGGGCGAGGAGTTCGGCTCCGTCGCCGACGCCCCGCAGAGCATGGCCAAGTCGGCGGCGCCGGCGCCTTCGACGCCGTCGGCGATCCCCCAGAGCTTCGCCGACCTCGACTTCCTCGCCGACGATCCCCCCGTGGCGACGAATCTCGTCCCCGAGGCCGACGGCACGATCCGCGTGGCGCTGGCCAACCTCGCCGGCCATCAGGAGATCCGGGTCGTCGTCGTCGACCCCACGCTGACCCTCGTCCGCAGCGTGGCGCTCGCCGCCCGTGCGCCTTCCATCGCCGACCAGCGTCTCGCCGTCGGTCTCGATCCCCTCAAGCACTTCGTCCAGCGGCAGACGGTGACGGAGATCGATCCCGTCGCCGGGCCGCTCGTCGTCGACGACGTCACCAGCGGACGCTTCGAGGCCTACGACAGCCTCGCACGCGTGTGGGGGCTGTTCAACGCCGTCTCCAACCATCCCGATCTCGCCACGTTCGCCTTCCTCCTCCGCTGGCCGTCGCTCGACGAGACGGAGAAGAAGGCCCTCTACTCCGAGCATGCCTGCCACGAGCTGAACTTCTTCCTCTTCCACAAGGACCCGGCCTTCTTCGAGGCGGTGGTCCTGCCGGGATTGCGGACGAAGAAAGACCGCACCTTCCTCGACCGCTGGCTCCTCCGCGACGACCTCTCCCCCTGGCTCGAGCCGTGGCGCTACGCGCAATTGAACGTCGCCGAGCGGGCGCTCCTCGCCGACCGGCTGGCCGACGAGCAGCCGCGCACCGCCCGGCACCTGGCCGATCTCCTCGCCGTCCTGCCCCCCAACGTCGAACTCCGCAGCCAGCTTTTCGAGGCGGCGGTCGCCGCGGGGGCGCTCGACGCCGCCGACCGCTTCGGCGTCGCGGAGGCCGACGAGCTCCTCCGCGAGCGTGGGGCGGTGGCGTTGGGCCTCGAAGCACGCAGCAGCGGCATCAACGGCCCGATGGGGGGCGCCGCGGGATCGATGGGGGGGATGGGAG
>CAWUOA010000194.1:0-6397 GCA_963923225.1 uncultured Planctomycetaceae bacterium | reverse complement strand
GTCCGTTGGCCGAAAGGATAGGCGGATTGTCAGTCGATCTCAAGTAGCAGGAAGCTTCGCAACGTCTTTTCCGGAAAAAAACACCAGGGATGTTCGCGCGACCAGAGGACGTTCGAGGCGCGGACACGTGCCGCGAGCGGCCCGGCGCGATCGAGGAGGCGCTCGCGCTCGGCACGCGTGAAGAAGGCGAGGCGCTCGTTGGCCGCGCGGATCTCGCGGCACCGCCGGCGCGCGAGCGTGGGCGTGGGGAAGGTCTCGATCCAGCGCCGCTTGTGCAGCACCAGCTCGCGCGCGTCGGCGGGCAGCTCGTCGAGCGCGGGCAGGTGGCGCTCGGGGTGGTACTCCAGGTCGCGCAGCGACCCGTGCAGCGCCGCCAGCGCCGCGGACGGGTCGGACGCGGTCTCGCCCGGGAAGAGCCGCTCGGCCGGGAACCGCAGCGTCCCGGTCACCACCGCGTACCGCGGCGGATCGCATCCGGTGAGGCGGCGCACGATGCCGTCGGTGATCCGGTCGTACGCGGCGCCGCCGATCCCGTGCACGAACACGTCGGCCACGAGCATCCGCGCGACGAGCGTGGTGATCAGGGCCCGCGGGCGGAGCCGGACGCCGTGCGACTCGAGCCGTTGCAGCGCCTCGACCCAGCGCGAGGGGCCGGTGTCGGGCGTGATCGGCAGCTCGACGCGCAGCGTCTCCATGTCGGAGAGGAGGAGCGTGCCCGGCGTGCCGACGTTGGCGAAGACGCGCCGGCGCCGCGGATCGTCGCGCGACCAGAGCCACCAGGGCAATTCGAACCAGGGGCCTTCGTCGGCGTCGGCGACCTGGACCGCGAGGTCGGGCATGGGGCGGCCGCGCCCGCGCACGCCCCACGCGGCGCGGTGCTCGTCGAGCGCCGCGTTGTACGCCTCGTGGAGGCGGCGCGCGTGGGCCAGGAGCCAGCCGGTGAAGACCAGCACGGTGGGGAGGCGCATCATCTCGCTCACGGGCAGCTCGAGCGTCTCCAGGCCGAAGCGCGCCTCGAGGGCGTGGCGCGCCTGCGCGATCGCCAGGCCGAGGCGGTGGCTCTCCGCCGCGCGTTCCATCACCAGCGGCCACCAGCGGCGCACCACCGGGGAGGGCTCGAGAGGGAGGAGCAGGTCGGAGCAGTGGTCGCCGAAGGCGGAGAAGAGATGGTCGTCGAGGATGCCGCGCTCCTCCCACGCCATGTCGGGGCCCGCGGCGTCGAAGGGAACCTGCTCGAGACGCGCCGACGCCGGCGTGCCCACCGGCACGCCCACGCTCGGCCGCGCGCAGCGGTCGCTGTCGACGACGAGATTGACCGCCGTGCCCCCCACCTTCCGCGCGTAGGCGTCGAGCGCCGAGTTCTTCAGCCACACGCCGGCGTGGAACAGCTCCGGCTGGTGGCCTCCCATGACGATCGGCCGGGCGATCCAATCGGCGACGTCGCGCGGGCGGTCGACGTCGCGGTAGTGCGACGTGTACTCGGCGGCGACGGTGAGCACCTCGCGCCTCGTCGCGGCGATCAGCTCCCAGAGGCGCATGTCGCCGATCCGCGTGTCGAAGGCGGCGCGGAGGAGGCGGTTGTTGTCGAGGAGCGTCTCGATGCACTCCGCCGGCGCCCCGGCCGCGGGCTCGAGCGGCGGATGGAGGAGGCGCTCCCCCGATGCTTCCGGCGCGCGGAACCGTCTCGGGGAGGAGGGGCGGGATGCGGCCATGGAGGGGACGGCGCGGGGGAGGGGCCGTCGGCGGCCACCGGGAGGGTCAGTCGCCCCGCGTCGCCGGGACCGACGGACAGGCCGTCGCCGCGGCGAGCGCCGCTTCGGCGCGGTCGAGGACGCTGCGGTAGTAGGCCAGACGGGTCTCGGCGTCGTCCAGTGCCCCCCCGAAACTCCGCGCCAGGTCGAGATAGAGCAGCGGCACGGGGAGCTCCACGACCTCGAGATCGGCCGCCGCCGCCTGGACCCAGACCTCCAGCGGCATCGCGTATCCCGGCTCCGTCACCTGGAGCGAGGCCAGCGCCCGGCGGGTGTAGGCCTTGAAGCCGCAGAAGGCGTCGGTGAGGCGGAAGCCGAAGCGATCGTTGATCTCCGCGGTGATCGTCTCGTTGATCCGCCGGCGGGCCTCCGGCGGGCGGCTGTCCCCCTCGAACTGCCGCAGGTAGCGGCTGCCGGAGACGATGTCGGGGCAGGGGCCGCCGGGGAGGATCGGCGTCGTCGCGGCGGCGACGAACTCGGGAATCAGGCGTGGCTGGTGCTGGCCGTCGCAGTCGATCGTCACCAGTCCGTCGAAGCCGCCGGCGAGGGCCTCGCGGAAAGCGGTGGCCAGCGCCGCGCCGTAGCCGCGGTTCTGCGGATGGCGAACGACGCGGATGTCGCCGCGCCGCTCGAGCCGGTCGGCGAGGATCCGGGAGGTGCCGTCGGTCGAGCCGTCGTCCACCACCAGCACGTGCGTGGCGTGGCGGAGGACCTCGTCCAGCACGCCGTCGACGTGCCGCACCTCGTTGAAGACCGGGAGGGCGGTGAGGAATCGGCGGCCGGTCGCGAGGGACGAGGGGAGGGGAGTCATCGCGGGTCCTGAGGGTCGGCGGGAACACCGTGGGCCACCGGGCCCGGTGAGGAAAGCGGACTGCCCCTGACGGAAGGCCAGTCGACAATTCTAGCGCCGGGAAACCGCCGGGCAACGTGCCGGCACAGCTGTTACGAACGGTCCCCCGCGCCCGTTCGATCGCCCGGCGGATCGGGGTCGGGCGGGAACGTCCGATCGTGCCGGCAGCGGGCTCCGCAGCCGGATTCGTGGCCGGTCGCCGGTGGCCGGCGCCGGCAGACGGTCGCCCCGACGGTCCAGGCCGCCACGCGGCACCGAATCGTGGAACGGTCAGGCCGTCGCGGCGGCGTCGAGCGGGAGGAAGGGGTCGTCGTCGGCCGCGCTCGGGCGGCACTCGAGCCCCTTCACACGTGCCGCCAGCCGTTCCCCGAGGACCGGCATCGAGAATCGTTCGCTGGCGTGATGGCCGACGGCGACGACCTTCATGCCGACCGCCGTGGCGTGGAGGGCCTCGTGGAGCTTGAGCTCGCCGGTGAGGAAGGTGTCGCAGCCGTTCTCGCGGGCGATGCCGATGCCGTCGGCGCCGCTGCCGCAGACGATCCCCAGGCGGCCGACAGGGGCGCGGCCGTCGCCGACCAGCTGCGTCGCGGTGGCGCCCAGGCTGCGGGAGATGCGGGCGGCGAGCGTCGCCAGGTCGGTGCCCTCGGCGGCCAGACCCATGCGGCCGAAGCCCGCCCGCGGCGCGAGGGGGTCGGGGGTGAGCGGGGCGACGGCCGCGAGCCCGCAGCGTTCGGCGAGCTGGTCGTTGATGCCGCCGGCGGCGGAGTCCCAGGCGGTGTGGCTGCTCCAGACGGCGACGCCGGCGGCGGCCAGATCGAGGAGGATCGCGCCTTCCGGGGTGGCGTCGGTGAGCCGCGCCACCGGGCGGAAGGGGAGTGGGTGGTGGCTGACCACGAGATCGAAGCCCCCCTCGATCGCCTCGCGGGCGACCCGGCGGGTGAGCGTGAGGCAGGTGAGGACGCGGGCGACGTGCGGACGGCGGCTGCCGACGAGCAGGCCCACGGCGTCCCACTCCGCGGCCAGCCGCAGCGGGGCGAGGTCCTCGAGCGCGGACGTGATCTCGGCGAGCGTGGCCATGCCCTCCATCATACAATTCCGCCCGGCCTCGTTTTCGCCCCCCGCCCGCTCCTCCCCGACGCGTTCGCCGAGCCCATGGACCGATCCCGACTGTGTGCCTCGAGCGCCTCCCTCGCCCCCGACCTGCGTGCGGCGATGCGACGGGCGCGGGAACTGGGCCTCGGCGGCCTCGAGATCGACGCCCGCACCGATCTCGACGGCGCGCGCGTCGCGGCGACCGGCGTGCGGCAGCTGCGCAAGTGGCTCGACGACGAGGGAATCGTCGTGGCCGCCCTCCGCTTCCCCACGCGCGGCGGCTACGCCGACGCCGAGCGGCTCGAGGAGCGGATCGCCGGAACGAAGCGGGCCCTCGAAATCGCCCGGGCGCTCGGCGCCGCGACGGTCACCAACCGGATCGGCCCCGTCCCGGCCCCCGACACGCCGCAGTGGTCGCTCCTCATCGAGGCGCTTTCCGACCTCGGCCGCGCCGGCGAGCGCGCCGGCGCCACCTTCTGCGCCGAGGCGGGCCAGGCGGCGCCGGCCGATCTCCTCCGCATCGCCGCCGCTCTCCCCGAGGGGGCGATCGGCTGCACGCTCGTCACGGGGGCGCTGGTGGTGCATGGCCACGATCCGGCCGCGGCCGCCGCCGAGCTTTCGCGCCTCGTGCGCCACGTGCGCCTCACCGACGCCGTCGCCGGCTCGTTCGCCGGACACGGCCGGCCGGTGGCGCTGGGACGCGGCGACGTCGATCTCGCCGCCGCGCTCGGCACGCTCGAGGAGCGCGATTACCGCGGCTGGTTCGCGCTCGAGGCGGCCGGAGGGGGCGACGGCCCGGCCGAGATCGCTGCCGCCGTGGCCAGGCTCGCGGCGCTGGCCTAGCGGGCGGGTGCGCTCCCGCCCGGTGGGTTCGCCCACGCCGCGCGTTGCGTGCGCTGCCTTACCTCGGTTTGCGTGCGAAGGTGTAGATGCCGCGGCCGTCGGCCGAGAGGGCACAGAAGTAGACCTCGCCCGCCTCGTCCTCGCCGAAGGAGAGCACCGCGAGCGACTCCTTCGGCTCCGCCAGGGAAATGCCCCGATTGGCGACGACCCGGCCCGCCGCGTCGTCCCAGGTCAGCCCCCACAGCTTGCCGGAGACGTAGTCGGCGTAGAGATAGGTGCCGTCGAGTTCGGGGAGCTTCCTGCCGCGGTAGACGTTTCCACCGGTGATCGACTTGCCGACGTCGTGGTCGTACTTCCAGACCGGGTCGTGGAAGCCCTCCGCGGTGGCGGTGGTGGTGGGCGAGTAGGGCTGGTTCCCCTCGCGCAGGTTCCAGCCGTAGTTGGCCCCCTTGCTCCCGAGATTGATCTCCTCCCACAGGTCCTGCCCGACGTCGGCGATCCACAGCCGGCCGGTCTTCCGGTCGAACGACATCCGCCACACGTTGCGGAGGCCGTAGGCCCAGATCTCCTGGCGCAGCCCCTTGGGCCGCTGGGGCTTGCCGCCGTTCTCCTGCATCACGGCCACCAGCGGATTGTCGTCGGGGATGGCGTAGGCGGTCTTCTCGCCGCGCCGGTCGACGTCGATGCGGAGGATCTTGCCGAGGAGCGACTGCAGGTTCTGGCCGTTGCCGTGGAGGTCGTTCTGTTTGCCGCCGTCGCCGTAGGTGACGTAGAGGAAGCCGTCGGGGCCGAAGCAGATCGTGCCCCCCTTGTGGTTCCAGTAGGGATGCTCGACGCGGAGGATCTCCTCGGCGCTCGCCGGATCGGCGGCGTCGGGATCGTCCTTCGACACCCGGTACCGCTCGAGGACCATGGTGTGCGGCGCCGCGGCGGTGGTGTAGTGGACGAAGAACTCGCCGTTCTCCCGGTAGCGCGGGTGGAAGGCCATCCCCAGCAGGCCCTCCTCGTTCTCCCGGTCGTCGTAGCGCGCCTTTCCGGAGAGGTCGAGGAAGACCTTGGTCTTCTTCGAGTCGGGGCGGAAGACGTGGATCGTGCCCTGCTGCTCCGGCACGAACAGCCGCCCCGAGCCGTCGCCCGCGTGCGTGAGGAGGATGGGGCGCAGCGGATGCGGCTTGCCATCGACCTCGGCCTCCCAGCCGGTCCATTCGAGTTCCGGGAACGCCGGCACCGCGACGATCGGCAGCGGCGTCTCGTCGATCGCCGCGGCGCGCGGGGCGTCGTCGGCGCGGAGGGGCGTGCCTGCCGCGGAGGCGGCCACGGCCAGGAGGAGGACGGAGCGGACGAATCGGGATCGGGGCGTGGACATGGCGATCTCCCTCGGGGAACGGGGAAGTGTAGTCGCCGGCGCCGCGGGGGTGGAGCGGCGCATGCGAGTTGGACCGGCGCCGCGGGGCGGGTATCCTCGGAAGTTCCGCCGCTCCCCGATCGACCGCATCCGGAGGGCGCCGGGGGAGCGTGGCATGCGCGAGGCAACGACCTGGCTGGTGATCGTCGGCTACGCCGCGCTCGCGGCGGGGCTGCCGTTGCCGGCCGGCGTCGCCGCCTCGAGCCCCCGTCCCGTCGCCGCCGCGGCCAGGGCCGGCCTGCTCGCCGCGAAGGACCGCTCCCGTCCCTTCCCCTGCATGGACTCCCCCTGCGGATGCGCCACGGCGGAGCAGTGCTTCCGGGAGTGCTGCTGCCATTCCGTCTCCGAACGGCTCGACTGGGCGCGCCGCCACGGCCTCGAGGCGGAAGTGCTGGCGGTCCTCGAAGGGGGGCCGGCGGCCGGTGCCGTGGAGCCCGCCGCTGACGCGGGGGGATG
>CAWUOA010000193.1:0-6400 GCA_963923225.1 uncultured Planctomycetaceae bacterium | reverse complement strand
CGCTTTCGCGCCGTCACGCTTCGGCGAAGGCTTCCTTCAGCCGCGCGAGGCTCGCCGGCACCGCGACCTCGGGGTCGGCCTGCCCCTCGAACTCGAGCGAGATCCAGCCCTGGTAGCGGTTACGACGGAGGAGGTCGGCCACCCAGGGGTAGTCGATGTCGAGCGAGTACCACTTGCCGCCGCCGTCGTAGGTCTTCGCCTGCACCAGGCAGCAGGCGGGGGCGATCCGCTCCATCTGGGCCTTGGAATCGTCGAGGAAGTTGCCGGTGTCGAGCGTCACCTTCAGCCACGGCGAGTCGATCGCCTCCACGATCCGCATCACGCCGGCGGCGGTGCGGCCCAGGCCCCAGTGGTTCTCGAGGCCGAGCACCACGCCGCACTCCTCGGCCCGCGGCAGGAGACGTTCGATCGACTCGATCACCCAGCCGAAGCCCTCCTCGTCGGTGTGGCCGGGGAGGTTCGGCTCGATCCCCTTGTTGGCCATCAATTCGTCGAAGTTCTTCGACGTCCCCCAGCGGCCGGTGTTGATCCGCATCGTGGGGATGCCGAGCCGGTAGGCGGTGTCGATGGAATTGAGCGTCTTGGCGACGTTGTCGTCGCGGACACTCTTTTCAGGATTGACGAACCCCTGGTGCGTCGAGAAGCCCATCAGCGCGAGCCCCAGCGAATGGGCCTGGCGCTTGAGCCGCTGGAGGCGGGCGGTGGACTGGTCGTCCCCCATCTGGACCTGGAGGATCTCGACGCCGTCGAATCCCATCCGGGCCGCGCGGTCGATGCAGTCCTCGATCGGCGAGGGGTCTTTGCGGAACTGCCAGAAGGAGTAGGTGGAGACGCCGAAACGCACCGGGCGGAGGGGATCGTCGACCGCCCGGGCGCGGGCCTCGGGGAGGCGGCCGAGGAGCGGGAGGGCGGCGGCCCCGGCGGCGGCGAGGAACGTGCGGCGGCAGGCGCGGGCGGTCATGGGACGGCTCCTTCGGGGGGTGATGGACGAAAGCGTAGGGCCGTGGGAGAACTGGCGTCAACGACCGGACGCCGCCGGTCGGGAGCGATCTCACCGGGAGCCACCGAGCGATGCTCGTCGAGCGAGTGAAGTACGTGATCTGGGCCGCCGACATGGACCGGGCGGTGCGCTTCTACTGCGATCTTTTCGGCGGCCGCCTCCTCAAGCAGAATCCGGTGATCGCCGAGGTGGAGATCCTCGGCAGCACGCTCGGGATCCACTCCGGCGGCGAGGGAAAACGCACCTGGACCGGGCTCTCCTTCCAGGTGCCCGACGTGATCGCGGGCGCCCGCGAGGTGGTGGCCGCCGGCGGCAGCCTCACGAAGGAACCGGAGCCCGAGGACGGCCAGCCGCCCCACCTGGCGATGTGCGTCGATCCGGAGGGGAACGAGTTCATGCTCACCCGGAAGCGCGGCGGCTAGCGGGCCGCGGCCGCTTCACCCGCTCCGCAGCCAGGCGAGGAGGTCGAGGATCTCGTCGGCCGAGAGCGTGTCGAGGAGACGCTCCGGCATGAACGACACGGCCGACGGCGTCGTCTCCTCGAGGTTCCCGATCTGGAAGCGGACTTCGCTGCCGCCGGGATCGTTGGGATCGGTGGCCACCATCACCGTGTCGCCGGCCATGTTCACGGTGCGGCCGGTGAAGGTGGTGCCGTCGGCGAGGCGGTAGACGTTGAGCGCGTACTGCTCGTTGATCACCCGGTTGGGGTCGAGGATGTTCCGGAGGAGATCGCGTGGGGCGTAGCGACGCGCCGCGGCGGTGAGATCGGGCCCGGCCCGGCCCCCTTCGCCGCGGAAGCCGTGGCAGACGAGGCAGGCGGTCTCGGCGAAGAGCCGCCGGCCGTTCGCGGCATCCCCTTCGCCCCGCTCCGCGCGGAGGACGACGTCGGCCAGGTCGCCGTCGAGATCGGCGGCGGTCCAGGCCCGCACCAGCGGCCGCTGCGTCGCCGGGAGCACGGAGGCCGGCTTCCGTGCCGCGTCGATCGCGGCGGCACGGGCCGCCCGCTCCTCGGGCGGAAGCATGTCGACCACGCGGTGAAGCATCGTGTCGCGCACCGCCCGGGCGGTGAAGCCCCCCTTCCAGTGCGGGATCGTGTCGAGCGCCGCGTCGAGGAACCGCCCGCGGAGCGCCGGAGTCCAGGGGGCGTTCGACGCCGAGCCGACGAGGGCCCGCACGTAGCCGATCTGCTCCTCCTGGGTCCGCGCGGTCTCCAAGAGCGCGATCGTCGGCTCGAGGAATGTCCGGCTTCCGAGCCCCGCCGCGAGCGCCACCGCGGCGACGTTCACCTCCTTGTCGGGTGAGGGGAGGGTCGACTCGACGACCGCGAGGATCGCCTCCGTGGACTCGGGCGTGAAGCGGCCGTGCCGGGAGGCGGAGACGGTGAGGATCCTCAAGGCCAGGGCCTGCTCGCGCGGCGGGAGCGAGTGAAAATCGAAGCGGGCGAGGCGGGCGAGGATCGCCTCCTGCACGTCCCGCTTGCCCGCGGTGGCCCGGGCGAGGGCCAAGAGCGCCTCGAGCGCGGCGGGCGTGTCGGGCTCGGCGAGGGCCCGCGTCTGCCAGCGGTCGACCGGCTGCCATTCGAGCGCCGCCCGAGCCGCGGCACGGATCGCGCGGTCGGAGTCGCCGAGCGAGGGCCAGACCGCATCGACCGCCTCGGGATCCTCGCGGCCGTGGAAGGCTTCCAGGGCCAGTCGCCGCGCGCGGGCCGCAGCGGCGAACGGATCGGGAGGGGAGGGCCCGTCGCCGCCGGCCGCGGCGACGGGATCGAGGGCCGTCACCCGGTAGAGCCCCGACTGCGTGCCGCGACCGCCGGTGAGGAACCACAGCGCCCCGTCGCGCGGCGACACGGCGACGTCGGCGATCGGCAGGCCCTGGGCGGAGAGGAACGGCTCCGCCTCGGCGCGGTGGGTGGCGCCGTGCGGTTCGAGATGGACCGCGAACATGCGGCCGTAACTCCAATCGCAGGCGAAGAGCGCCTCGCGGTAACGGGGCGGAAAGGCGGTGCCGTGGCCGAAGCAGATGCCGGTGGGGGAGCCGGGCCCGATGTCGAGAATCGGGGGTTGGATCTCTTCCCAGGCGGGTGGCCAGTTCCAGAGCATCTCGCCGGCGCGGCCCCCCCAGCCATGGTCGCCGGCGCTGGTGATCTGACGGATCGCGGTGGGGCGGTACTCGGGGAGGCCGAAGTCGTTCTCCAGGTCGCTGTCGAAGGTGAACAGGTCCCCCTTCCGATCGAAGGCGAGGTCGTAGCAGTTGCGGAGGCCCATGCAGACCACCTCCATGTTCCCGCCGTCGAGGTCGGCCCGCGCCACCCAGCCGCCGGCATGGGGGGCGGCGACGAAGGGATGGAGCCAGCTGTCGCGGTTCCAGAGCCTCGGCGTGCGGACCCGGTCGCAGGGGAGGGCGTTGCGGTCGCCGCTCACGAACCAGATCGACCGGCCGTCGGGGCCCGGGAGCACGGCGTGGTAGCCGTGCTCGTACCAGTTCGCCGCGTCCCCCTCGACGCGAGGGAACTCGACGAGCGTGTCGGCGGCGTCGAGCCGGTCGTCGCCGTCGGTGTCGCGGAGGCGGAGGAGGCGGTCGGGGCGGAACCGTTCCGGCGCGTGGTCGCCATGCTGCATGAGGTACAAGGCGCCATCGACGAAGGTCATCCCCTGCGAATGGCCCCACGCGTCGGAGACGGTTTCGACGACTGCCTCCTCGCCGGGGCCCGCCGGCGGCGTGATGCGGAACAGCCTCGGCCCCTGATCGGAGGCGTAGATCCGGCCCCGGTCGTCGAAGCAGAAGGCGACCCACGAGCCGAGGTCGCGCGGCACCGAGAGGACGCGGTCGACCCTGAAGCCCTCGTGGACCGCGATCCGATCCGCGGGAAGCGCCTCCTCGGCACGGCCACCACCGGGAACGAGGCCGCCGAGCAGCACGAGGACGGCCAGCGATCGCCGCATGGGAGGTCTCCGGGGAAGGGGCGGGGGGGAGTATAGAATCCCTTCCTTCCGCCCGGCGACGCGTGTCGCGGCCGGCGTCACCATCGAGGTCCAGCCAGCATGACACCCCCGCGCGGATCCTCCGGGCGCCCCTCTGCGAAGCGCCCGCGTCGGCAGGCCGAGAGCGGCCCGCGTCGGTCGGGGGTGCCCGTCGGGCAGGATGGCGCGGGGGACGCGGCCCGGACGCGGCGGCCGGCGAAGCCCGCGGGCAGGCCCGGAGGGAAGCCGGCACACGTGCGCGAGCGACAAAGCGACGGCGCGGATGCACGGCGGCACGCGTCGAAGGCGGAGCAGAAGGTGCACGGCGTGCGGGCCTGCGAGGCGCTCTTCGGCCGGCGCCCAGGTGACATCGTCCGGGTGTACGTGTCGATGGCGCGGAAGCCGACCTTCAAGAAGCTCCTCGAGCACTGTGCCGCCAACAGGCTCGGCTTCCAGGTGGTCGACGAGGCGAACCTCGACCGACTCGCCGGCGGCGTGCACCACGAGGGGATCGTGATCCTGGCCCGCGAGCCGGCACGCGGCGACGCCGAAGCGCTCCTGGCAGGCGTGGCGGCCGGCACGATCAGGGGGCCGCTGGTCTATCTCGACGGCGTCCAGAATCCGCACAATCTCGGCTCGATCCTCCGCACCGCGGCGCATTTCGGCTGCGGCGCGGTGATCGGCGCGGTGGGCGATCTTCCCCCGCTCTCGGCCGCGGCGAGTCGCGTGTCGGAGGGAGGGGCGGAGTACGTGGCGCTTTTCGATCTCGCCGATCCGCCGGCGACGCTCGCGGCGCTGTCGCGCGCGGGATTCTCGCGCGTCACCACCACCAGCCGCACGGGCCAGACACCCGCCGCGGCCGGGCTGAGCCGCGACGTGGTCCTGATCCTCGGCAGCGAGGCGGAGGGGGTGTCGCCCCGGATCGCCAGGCTCGCCGACCAGCGCGTGCGGATCCCCGGCTCTGGCAACGTCCAGAGCCTGAACGTCGCGGTGGCGGCGGGGATTCTCCTGGCCGAAGCCTGCCGGTCCGAGGGCGAGCCGCGCTCGGACGTGTGACTGGCGTTGGCAACGCCCGCCGCCCCGTGGTATGGTTTCTCGAAGCGAAGTGGCAGGATCGATCGGCCACCGTGCGACGATTCGGGTGTGATCGCGGCTCCGCGAGGCAGTTCAGTGCCCGCGGGCAGGTCTCACGAAAACGTCCGTCGCCCGCGTCGATCGACGCTTCTCCTGACACACACGCCGCGGCCGGCACGAGTTGCCTGGCGGGTCACGGATTTCCGGACGCCGCCGGCACGAAACAGCCGTTCGACCGCGGTTGAACATCACGCCCTTCGCCCCCCGCGCCCTGTTTCGTGGCGCGGGCCGCCGCTCCCTTCCGGGACGCGGCGGGGTCCCTCGTCCGCGCACGAGGTGCGTCGCCGTCGGCGACGCCTTTCGCGGCAGGGGGCCTGTTCCACCCCCGCGATCGATCGCGGGCCCCTTCCGCGCCAGAGGCGCACCGAAAAGAAAGCACGTTCACGATGACCCACGACTCGAAGACCGCTCACGACCGCCACGCCGCGAGCCGCTCGCACGATCGATCCCACTCCCGACCCCACGACGCGCCCCGGGCCGAAGCCCGTCCGGTCGCGGCGGAGGGGCACTCGGCGCCGACGGCCTCCGGCTTCGCCCCGCTGGGGCTCTCGAAGGCCCTGCTCGAGGCGCTCGCGCACGAGGGCTACACCGAGCCGACGCCGATTCAGCGGAAGGCGATTCCGCACGTCCTCGCCGGCCGCGACCTCTTCGGTTGCGCCCAGACCGGCACCGGCAAGACGGCCGCCTTCGCGCTGCCGATCATCGAGCGGCTGCTCGGCGACCGCCGTCCGGCCGGGCCGAAACACTGCCGCGTCCTCGTCCTCGCCCCGACGCGCGAGCTCGCCGGGCAGATCCACGACAGCTTCAAGGCCTACGGCCGCCACGCCCACCTGAAGACCGCGGTGATCTACGGCGGCGTGAACCAGAACCCGCAGTCACGGGCCGTGGAACGCGGCGTCGACGTCCTCGTGGCCACGCCCGGCCGTCTCCTCGACCTGATCGGCCAGCGGCTGCTCGAGATCAAGACGGTCGAGTACCTCGTCCTCGACGAGGCCGACCGGATGCTCGACATGGGCTTCATCCACGACGTCCGCCGCATCGTGGGGATGCTGCCGCGGAAGCGCCAGACCCTCTTCTTCTCGGCGACCCTCCCCGCGGAGGTCCGCGAGCTCGCCGATTCGATGCTCCACGACCCGCTCGAGGTGAAGACCGCGCCGCAGGCCACGCCCGCGGAGACCGTCGCCCAGTCGGTGTTCCACGTGGCCCAGAAGCAGAAGAAGGCCCTGCTCGTCGACCTGCTCGGCCGTGGCGGGATGTCGCGTGTGATCGTCTTCACCCGCACCAAGCGCGGCGCCAACAAGCTCGC
>CAWUOA010000192.1:0-6403 GCA_963923225.1 uncultured Planctomycetaceae bacterium | reverse complement strand
CCTCACCAGGGCTCCTCCATCAGGCCCACGATCTGCTGGGCCATCTTCACGAGGCCCTCCTGCTGCGTGCTCACCACCGAGCGGCCGTACTCGGGCACCAGCGCCGCGGCCTGGCCGACGTCGACGCTCGCCGCCGGGAGGGGGACGGCGCCGCTGGCCAGCACCGCGCCGCCGCGGTCGGCCCAGGTGACGAGGACCTGGATGTTCATCTCCACCATCCGCGACTGGTCGGTGGGGCTCTCCACCTGCATGCGCTTGGTGTCGGCGACGATCCGCGCGGTGAGGACGCTGTCGGCCTCGGCGCTCCCCACCACCTTGAAGGGGGTGCGCTTCTCGATCTCCTTGCACACCGCCTCGGTGAGCCGCTCGCCGAGATCGACGGCGGAGACGTTGCGGAAGGAGTCGCTCTGGATCATCGGCACGTAGACCGTGCGGACGTTCGGCGCGTAGAGGGTGTTGTTGCCGAAGCGGTAGCTCGCGCAGCCGGCGAGGCTCGCCGCGCCGCAGGCCAGGGCGGCGAGCCAGCGGCGGCGGGGGGTGCTTCGGCCGACGGGCATGGGGTGTCTCGCACGGGGGGACGCCCGGGGCGCCCGGAACGGCCGATCAGCGGATCGGGGCGGCGGAGCCCGAGTTGTCCTCGCGGGCGATGACGGCGTCGGCCTCGGCCATGGCGTCGAGCTCCGCCTCCTTGAGCGAGTCGGGATTGAGCCAGGCGGTGAGCGTGGGGAAGGGATTGTCGGAGACGTCGTCCTTGCCGGCGATCTCGCCGAGCCGTTCGCGGGCCTTCGCCGCCAGGAGCGTCTGCGGGCGGTCGCGGGCGATGAGGGCGTAGTAGATGCGGGCGGAGGTGTAGTGCTTCCCCTTGGCGTAGAACTCGGCCCGGTTCCAGTGGCGCAGCGCCTGCTGGGCGTGGATCTCCGCCCGGACCCCGAGGACGCGGTCCTGCTCGTCGCGGGCGAGCTGGTCGGGGAACTGCACGAGCGTCTGGTCGGCGAGGACCTCCGCCTCGTCGAGCACGCCCCCTTCGTAGCCCGCCCCCTGGTAGGCGCGGAGCTTCGACTGGAGCCCGAGGAGGTGGGCCTGGAGGAGGAAGCTCGAGTCGGGGTATTCGCTGCGCAGGAGCGTGTAGAAGTAGTCGGCGTCGATCCACTGCCGCTCGAGGAAGTGGGCGTTGGCCGCGGCCATGATGCTGTCGTCGGCGAGGGGCCCGCGCGGGTCGTTGATGCGGACGTGGTCGTAGGCCTTGAGGGCCCGGCCGCGGGTGTCGAAGATCGGCCGGCTGCGGTCGGCGACGTTCGGCACGATCGTCCAGTAATGGTGACGGTCGTCGAGGGCGATCCAGTACTGGGCGATGACGAACTGACGCTGCGCGATGCGGTCGAGGTAGCGCGTGTTGGCGTACTTCTTCACGATCTCGTCGTAGCCGTCCTCCGCCTTCGGGTACTGGTCGGTGAAGAACCAGCACTCGGCGAGCTGCCACATCGCCTCCTCCTCGATGGCCGAGTCGGGCCAGCGGTCGATGGCGATCGCGTACTTCTTCGCCGCCTCCTTGTACTTGCGCTGGTTGAAGAGGCCGTCGGCCTCGGCGAGCGCCCGGCGGGCGACCGGCTCGTTGGGCCCGCGGCCCACCATGCGCTTCCAGCGACGCTTGACGTTCTCCCCCTTGAACCAATCCCAGCCGGAGTCCTGCGGGGCGGCGTATTCCGACGAGATGACGTCGCTCTCGGCATCCTCGCCGAGCTCGCCGGCCACCTTGCGCCCCGCCTCGTCGCCCCCCTTCGACCAGGGCCAGGTCGGGGTCTTGAGCGTCGTGGCACAGCCGCCGAGAAGGAGGGCCGCCGCCGCGACCAGCGCCGCGCACGCGGGCCTGCCGGGCCGGATGGTTCGTGCGTCGAGCGGCATGGTGCGGGTACCGGGGCGGCGGGAGAGCGGGGAGAGCGTCAGGGGCGGGAAGGAAGGAGCCGCGGGGCGAGCCGCGAGCGGTGGCCGAGGACGTGGGCCACGTAGGTGTTCATCACGGCACGCACCTCCCCCTCGAGCCCGGGATCGGGAGCGGCCCGACCGTCGGCCGGCGCCGAGGCGAGGCCGCGGAGCGTCTCGAGGACGGGGCGCGACACGCTCGCCACGCCGCGGCGGCCGCGCCGGCAATCGGGGCAGAGCAGCCCGCCATCGAGCATGCCGAAGGCCTGACGCTCGGCCGGGGGCGGGACGGCCCGGCATTCGGCGCAGCGCACCAGCGCCGGGGCCTGCCCGGCGTGACGCAGCGCCGCCAGCTCGAAGCGGACGATGTTCGGCCACACCTCGGCATCGGGGCCGCGGTGACCGGTGAGACGCGCGAGCGTGGAGTCGGCGGCATCGAAGAGTCCGGGCTGCGGGTCGGCGTCGGCGGTGAGGGCATCGAGGAGCTCGGCCACGTACATCCCGCCATGCACCGCCGCGAGGCTCGAGGCGACGCGGAAGCGGCGTTCGAGGAAGGCCTCGGTGAGCAGGTCGAGCCCGCCCCGCGACGAGCGGAGGACGAGTACCTGACAGGCCGAAAGCAGGTCAAGGGCGCCGTCGAAGGCGCTCTTGGGCCGCCACGCCCCCTTCGCCAGGGCGCGCAGCTTGCCGAACTCGCGCGTGAAGAGGGTGACGACGGAGCTCGTCTCGCCGAACGGGACGGCGCGGATCACGACGGCCCGGGCCTTCTCCGCTGGCATCGGCGTCAATCCGGGGGGGCGAGGCGGCTGACGCGGACGAGGTCGACCCGGCGCCCGGAGGCGGAAACCACCTCCCACAGGCCGCCGTGCGACTCGAACCGATCACCCGCGACGGGAATCCTCCCCAGATGGTGGAAGACGAGCCCGCCGACCGTTTCGTAGTCGGCTTCCTCCGGCAGGTCCAGCCCCGTCGCCGCGGCCAGGTCGGCCAGGCGCACCCCGGAGAGCGCCTCGAAGACCCCCGCCGACACCGGCCGGATGCCGTCGGAAAAGGCCTCGTCGTGCTCGTCGGCGATCTCCCCCACGATCTCCTCGAGCGCGTCCTCGATCGTCACGATCCCGGCCACGCCCCCGAACTCGTCGGTGACGACGGCCAGATGGGTGTGGGTGCGCTGGAACTCCCGGAGCAGGTGCTGGACGCTCATCGACTCCGGCACGAAGTAGGGGGGCCGGAGGAGCGGCCGCAGGGCGGGGGCCGCGGCGGGGCCGTCGCCGGTCGGCACCGCCATCCGTGCCAGGAGGTCGCGCGTGTGGAGGATGCCGAGCACGTCGTCGGGGGAGCGTCCCCAGACGGGGAGCCTCGTGTGGGCGCTGTCGGTGACGACGCGGAGGACGTCCTCCCAGGGAGCGTCGACGGGCAGCGAGATCACGCTCGTCCGCGGGGTCATGATCTGCGCCACGCGCGCCTCGCGCAGTTCCATCACCCCCTCGATCATGTCGCGGGCGGCCCCCTCGAGGCGCCCCTCGCGGAGCGCCTCGTCGACCACCTGCCGGACCTCCTCCTCGACCGTCGGCTCGTCGGCACCGGCAGCCTTGGCGCCGCGACGGCCGGCGAGCAGCGCCGCCACCCACGCGGCGCCGGCGACGAACGGCCCGACGATCGCCACGAGCGTCCGCCATGCCGGCCAGGTGGCGACGAGGATCGTCGCGCCGATGGTGCGCGTCACGAGCATCGGCAGCGCCACCAACAGCGACCACACGAGCCCCGTCCAAACGAGCATCCCCGTGGCGTGGAGGTAGCCGGGGGGCCCGCGCAGGTCGGGTGTCTGGCCGGCCACGAGCGTCGCGAGCGTCGCCATCACCGCCACGATCGTCGCCGCGATGAAGGCCACCGGCTCGCTGCCGGAGGCGATCTCGTCGGCGAGCCCGGGCCGGCCGCGCTTCTGGCAGAGCTCCTCGAGGCGGTGGCGGGGGGTGCCCCGCGCCGCGCGGGCCTGCACGGCGGCGACGCTGGCCAGGGCGAGCAAGAGGACGGCGATCGTCGTCAGCGTCATCGACGCGTCCTCCCGGCGGCGGC
Source organism: uncultured Planctomycetaceae bacterium (assembly GCA_963923225.1). Lineage (GTDB taxonomy): Bacteria > Planctomycetota > Planctomycetia > Pirellulales > UBA1268 > QWOP01. The sequence goes on along the minus strand of CAWUOA010000192.1, from coordinate 2,407 downwards.
CCGCGGCCGCGGCGGTGCCGGCAGGCCGAGGGATTCGAGCAAGGTCCGCTCACGGCGGCGCATCGCCCGGCGGGGGCCGGGGGAGAGATCGTCGTGGCCGGCGAGGTGGAGGATGCCGTGGAGGACGTAGTAGGCGGTCTCGAGCCGGGCGGTCCAGCCCACCTCGGCGGCCATCCGCGCCGCGGTCTCGGTGCTGACGACGATGTCGCCGCGGAGCACGCCGTCGCCGCCGGGGAGGCCGGGGGGATCGGAGAGGTCGAAGGTGATGACGTCGGTGGGGGTGGCGTCGTCGAGCCACTCGCCGTGGAGGACGGCGATGCGCCGGTCGTCGGCGAGGAGCACCGCCACCTCCGCCGCGCGGATCCCCTCCGACAGCAGCGCCCGGCGCACGAGCCCACCGAGCCACGCCTTCCCCACACGGACGCGCCGCTGCTTGTCGACCACGTCCACGACGATCCGGGCCGTCTCGGGCCGGGAGGGCGGCGCGGGCCGCGGTGGCGGGGAGGAGCGTCGCCTCACGAGGCGGTCCTCTGATCCGGATACTTCACGCGGCCGTGATAGACCGCCGAGAGGCTCTTCACCAGGCTCTGCTCGATGATCTCGAGCTCCTCGAGCGTGAGCCCGCACTCGTCGAACTGCCCGTCGAGGAGGCGTTTCATGGCCAGGTCGTGGACCAGGCCCTGGATCCGCGCCGGAGTCGGCTCGGTGAGGGCGCGGCTCGCGCTCTCCACGGCGTCGGAGAGCATCAGCACCGCGCTTTCACGCGAGCTCGGCTTCGGGCCGGGGTAGCGGTAGCTCTGCTCGTCCACCTCGCCGGCGTCGGGGTTGGCCTGCTGACGCTCGGTGGCCCGCCTGTAGAAGTATTCCACGAGCGTCGTGCCGTGGTGCTCGGCGATCATGTCGCAGATCGGCTGGGGAAGGTTGTACTGGCGGGCCAGCTCCGCCCCCTCCTTGACGTGCGCCACGATGATCAGCGTGCTCATCGCCGGCACGAGCGACTCGTGGCGGCTCCCCCCCGGCCCCTGGTTCTCGACGAAGTAGGCCGGCTTGAGCATCTTGCCGACGTCGTGGAAGTAGGCGCCGACGCGCACGAGGAGACCGCGTGCCCCGATCGCCTCGGCGGCCGCCTCGCCGATGCTCGCCACGTTGATCGAGTGGTTGTAGGTGCCGGGCGCCCGGCGCACGAGCTCCTGGAGGAGCGGATGGGCCACGTCGCCGACCTCGAGGAGGCTCAGGTCGGTGAGGACCCCGAAGAACCGCTCGATGAAGGGGAGGAGCCCGGTCATGAGGAATCCGGCCAGGAGCACCCACATCCCCGTGCGGGCCGACTCGTAGAGCAGCTGCTGTCCGAAGGACCGGCCCTCGAGCAGCTCCGCGCCGAGCTGGGTGGAGAAGGCGACCGCCCCCGCCCACAGCCCCACGTAGATCAGCTTGCTGCGGCTCCGCAGCCGACCCATCCAGAAGACCATCGCGGCGGAGGCCGCGGTGAGGGTGACGAAGTCGACCAGGCCGCGGCCGAGGCCGACGATGACCACGATCGCCACCTCGGCGGCGAGCAACAGCGCCAGGTCCTCGTCGTAGGCGATCGCCACCGTCATCGCGAACACGAGCAGGGGCACGATCTCCGCGCGCCACGCGTCGCCGGCAGCGAACAGGCAGAGGATCGTCGTCGCCACGGCGAGACAGACGAGGGTGGCGACGTGGCCGAGATCGTCGAGGACGTCCCGGTGGTGCATGTGGACGTAGAAGCCAGCCAGGGCGAACATCGCGGCGAACAGCCCGAGCATGGCCAGCGACCTCCCGCCGCGCTGCCGGGCGTCCTGCCGGCGGACGTACTCGTCGTGCTCGTGGCGGAGCAGCACGACCTCCTCCTCGCCCATCGGCTCGCCCGGAGGAGCGAGGAGGTCGCCGGCCGCGTAGCGGACGAACTGCTGCGGTGTCTTCTCCCGCGCCTCGGTGCGGGCGGCCGCGGTGGCGTCGGCGTCGATCTCGAGCGACCCGGAGAGCTTCGGCTCGATCCAGCCGTAGAGCCGGTCGACGAACGGGCCGCTGCCGAGCTCCTCCTCGAGATGGCCGAGAATCCGAGTCTTCACCTCCCCCAGAAGCACGTCGGCGACCTGGATCCGCGCGATCTCGGCGCCGTTGCCGAGCGGATGGACGTCGATCTCGGTCTGGCTCCCTTCGTCGACGCCGTGCTGGATCTTCTCGAGGACGCCGGACGCGATCACCTCGGCGAAGGCCCGGTCGATGGCCTTCTCGAACTCCACCTGCTCCTCCTTGGAGTCGAGGCGGCCGCGGAAGGCGTCGAAGGCGGCGAGCTCCACCGCCAGCGCGGCGTCGACCGCCGCGGGGGGCTCGGGGGGCGTCTCGGGGGAGGGCGTCCCTTCGGCGGATGCGTCCCCGGCGC
>CAWUOA010000191.1:0-6498 GCA_963923225.1 uncultured Planctomycetaceae bacterium | reverse complement strand
GTCCCCGCACCGGGAGGGCCTGACCATGAAGAAGCCGAAGCTCAGTCTGAGCAAGGAGTCGATCGGTGACTTCTTCCTCAATCACGGCGAGAAGTTCGTCGTCGGCCTGTTCGCGGCCCTCGCCTGCGGACTGGTGTGGGGAGGCATCGACGCGGTGCGCACCAAGCCGGCCAAGCCCGAGCAGCGGCCGAAGGTGATCGTCGAACAGGCCGACAAGGCGATGAAACACATCGGCGAGTCGAAGGGGCCCCCGGCCGAGACCGCGAAGCGGCCGAGCCTCGTCAAGCAGGTCGAGCCCTGGAAGGAGAAGGTGGTCACGGCGGCCCCCGTGGCGACGATCTTCAACGCGCCGCTCTCCGACGAGAGGGTCAAGCGCACCGCGCCCGAGGTCTACGCGCTGGCCGATCTCCGCGTGCACCCCGGCTGGGCGGTGATCGCCGTGCCGCAGGCCGCCATGGACATGGCGGCCATGCAGGACCAGCAGACCAAGGAAGGGGAGAAGGAGAAGGGGAAGGGGAAGAAGAAGCAGGAGACCGGCACGGGGGCACTCACCAAGGGGAAGAACAAGTTCCAGATGGGCGGGATGCCCGGCATGCCGGGGATGCCGCCGATGATGGGGGGCATGCCGGGGATGCCCGGGATGTCGACGGTGGCCAACGGCAAGCTCATTCCCTACTGCCTGGTGACGGCGCTGGTGCCGGCGACGAAGCAGGAAAAGGCCTTCATGAAGGCCACGAACAATTTCCAATTCGGCGCCCAGGACTATCCCCAGTGGAGCGACTACCGCGTCGAGCGGGCCGAGGTCGATCCCTCGGCGCCGGCGGGCGCGGAGCTGAAGTGGTCGCGCGTCGACCTGCAGAAGGTGGCGAAGTCGGCGGAGGAGTGGATCGGGACGCAGCAGTTCGAGCTGGCCCCGCAGGACCTTCTCCTCGACCAGACGCAACTGCGGGCGATGGACGAGAACACGTCGTTGCCGACGCCCTACGTCCTCCCGCTGCCGATGCTGGCGGGTGATCCGTGGGGCTTCGAGTCGCTCCATCCGTGGATCGTCGAGCAGATGCGGAAGCGGCAGATCCAGACGGAGAAGTTCGAGGCGCTGATGCAGGCCGAGGCCGAGAAGGCCGGGAAGACGAACATCCTCGGCGGCGGCGCCGGTGGTCCCCAGGGAATGGGTGCGGGGATGATGCCGCCGGGCGGGATGCGGCCTGGCATGGGCAGCATGCCGCCGATGGGCGGACCGGGCGGGATGCGGCCTGGAATGGGAAGCATGCCCCCGATGGGCGGTCCCCCCGGGGGCGGCCCCGGCGGCGACGGTGGCGGCCTCGGTGGTGGCAGCGGACGTGACGCAGACGCGTCGACTCCTCCGGGCGCGGGCCCCGGCGGCATGATGTCGGGCCGGCCCGGCATGGGTCCCGGCGGCATGATGTCCGGTCCCCCGGGCATGAGTGGCCCCGGTGGCATGATGATGGGCCCGCCGGGCATGGGCGGCCCGGGCGGGATGATGAGCGGGATGATGGGCGGCGGCCCCGGCATGGGGGGCATGATGGGAATGGAGCAGCCGGAGTACCGGATGTTCCGCTTCGTCGATACCACCGTCGAGCCGGGCAAGACCTACCGCTACCGGGTGCGTGTGTCGGTCCGCAATCCGAACTACCAACTCGGCGGCGAGGAGCTCGATCAGCCCGAGCTGGCCAAGCCCGTGGTCCTCGCGGCCCCCTGGTCGGACGCCAGCCCCGTGGCCCAGGTTCCGGACAAGCACGCCTTCCTCGTCCGTTCGCTCAAGAAGGGGGAGAGCCGCAAGTCGAAGACCGGCTACGAGGTGCTGGTGCTGGCCGAGAATCCGGCCACCGGCAACTACGCCATGCGGAGCCTCGTGACGGAGCTCGGCGGCCTGGTCAACTTCGACAAGCGCCAGGCCAAGGGGCCCGAGGCGAAGACCGCCGAGACGGTCACCACCAACAGCGTCCTGGTCGACGCCCGCGGCCGCCAGGAGGAACCGGACGGCAAGAAGGGTTCTGCGAGCGGGCCGAGCGAGCCGCTCGAGCTGCTTTTCCTCCGGGAGGACGGGTCGTTCACGGTCGCCACGGCTGCCGAGAGCAAGCGGGACTTCGACCGCTACTCCTCGACGCTCCCCTCGGCCGACGACGGCAAGAAGGACAAGGAAGCCGAAGGGGGCGCTTCGAAGCTCTTCGGGTCGGGCGGCCCGGCCGGCCCCGGCGGCCTGTTCGGCTCCGGTCCCCCGGGCGGCGCGGGCGGTCCTCCGGCCGGCGGTCCTGGCGGGCGGGCGTCGACGCCCCCCGGCAGCCCGGCCGGTCCCGGCGGCTTCCCCGGCGGCGCGGGTCGCTGAGCGGAGCAAGGCCCGAGCGGGAATCGTTTCGGCGGAAGTCGCGAGCCTCGAATCACTCACCACAGCTTTCACGGTCCAGTCAGCCAAGGAGTCGAGCCATGTCCATCGATCGAGCCGGTGCCCTTCGGGGCGGACGCGGGAGTCGATCCTTCTGGTGGCGGCCCGCAGCGGCCCTGGTGGTCGCCGGGACGATGCTCGGCGCCGCGCCCCTCTTGGCGCAGGACGGCGGGGAGGACGAGGCCGCCGAGGGGGAGGGCACCAAGCCAGCCGCCGATGCCAAGGGCGCGGCCTGGACGAAGGTCGAGCAGGAGGCGAAGGGGTTCCGCGATGCCCTCAAGGCGGGAGGCGCCTTCGACGGTGCCGTCCGTGACTTCATCGCGAAGCGGGCGGTGCCGCAGCTGGCCAGCGATTCCAACCGCTCGATCATCGATCGCGTCCGCCGCCAGCTCCGCGATTTCCCCCTCGCCGGAATCGCCGACGATCGCGTGTTCGACGACGTCTCGAAGGGGATCGCCGACGCCGCGGTGGCCATCGCCCGTGACGGCGACGCCTCCCGCCCCGCCCGAGTGAACGCCATGCTCCTCGTCGGCGATCTGCGCGGGAAGGATGGCAAGGAGGGCACGGTCTGGTCGCCGGCCGCCGGGCCGCTGGCCGCCGTCGCGTCCGACCCCTCGATCGACTTGTCGGTGCGCGTCGCCGCGATGGCGGGGCTTTCCCGTCATGCCGACGCGGCCCGCAAGGCGGGGGGCGACAAGCAAACCGAGTTCGCCAAGGCGGCCCGCCCCGCGGTGGTGGCGATCGTCGCGGAGGCTCCCTCCGACACGCAGCCGGTCGCCTCCGACTGGCTCGCCTCCCGGGCGCTGGCCCTGGTGACGGCGGTGACGAAGTCGTCGCCGAAGGATTTCGCCGCCACGCTCGCCAAGATCGCCGCCGACCCGGCCCGGTCGCTCGACGTCCGCGTTCGTGCCGCCGGCGCGCTGGGCGCCACGGCGACGGCGAAATCGGAGATCCAGGCGGTGGAGACGGTGGGCACGATCACCGATCTGGGCATCGCCGTCCTCGAGGCCGACGAGGGCATCCTCCGCGATCGTCGCTACGAGCAGCAGCTCGGCGGCGGCTCGGGTGCCCCCGGGGGCATGGGGATGGGCATGGGAATGATGATGAGCCGGCCGCCCGTCGGCGGGGGATCGAAGCCGGGGGTCTCGAAGTTCGGCCCCGGCATGCCCGGGTCACCCGGCAGCCCCGGCTCGCCCGGCGCCCCCGGCATCGCCGGCATGGCGGAGGTCGAGGTCCCACAGCTCGTTCCCGACCAGGCCCTGCGGCGCACCGCCTGGCGTCTGAACACGCTCGCCGATTCCCTCCTCACCGAGGACGGGAAGGCGGGGGTCGCGGCGCTCCTGTCGGGCGACGACAAGGAGAACTCCAAGGCCTACGCCGAGCTCTTCCGCGAGCATGCCGAGAAGATCGACGAGGCCCGCACCGACGACTCGCTCCTCGAGGCGATCGCCGCGATCCGGCCCGACGACTCGATGCCCGCGACCGAGGGGGAGCTTCCCGTCGACGGCGTCCCCGCCGCCCCGAAGCCGGCCGTCGACGAGAACGATCCTTTCGGCGGCAAATGAGTCGATCGACTCACTCGCGGCGTCCGGGGGATCGTCGGCTCGCCGGACGGCAGCGGGACCGCGCCCCGTTCAGCGCTTGATGAGATCCTGCACCGTCATCCCCGACGGGATCATCGGCAGCACGTGCTCCTGGTAGGGCACCTGCACGTCGAGGATCGCCGGGCCGGGGGCGTCGATGAGACGCTGCAGGGCCGGCACGAGGTCTTTCTTTTCCGAGATCGTCTCCGCCTGCCAGCCGAAGCCGTGGGCGATCGCCACGAAGTCGGGATAGCGTGAGCCGGGGGAGATGCCGTCCCCCTTGCCCTGGGCTTCGGGGTTCTCCACCGGGCCGAGATAGGTGTGGGCCCGGTTCCCCTTGAAGAACCGGTCCTCCCACTGCACCACCATGCCGAGGTGCTGGTTGTTGAGGAGCAGCACCTTCACCGGGATGTTTTCCGTGGCGCAGGTGGCGAGCTCCTGGATGTTCATGAGGATGCTGCCGTCGCCGTCGATGTCGACGACCAGGGCCTCCGGGTGGGCGACCTTCGCTCCCATCGCGGCCGGAAGGCCGAAGCCCATGGTGCCCAGTCCGCTCGACGAGACCCAGGTCCGCGGCTCGTGGAACTTGTAGAACTGGGCCGCCCACATCTGGTGCTGGCCCACGCCCACGGTGACGATCGTCTCGCGGTCCTGGGTGAGGCGCGAGAGCTCGGCGATCGCCTCCTGGCCGAGGATGCCGGGATACGAGGTGTCGTAGGAGAAGGGATCCTCACGCTTCCACTCGGCGATCTGGTGGTGCCAGGGACGGAGGTCGGCGGCCGGCGGCTCCACCACCTCGAGGAGCTGGCCGAGGGCCCGCTTCACGTCGGCGACGATCGGCACGTGCACGAGCTTGTTCTTGTTGAGCTCGGAGGGGTCGATGTCGATGTGGACGATGAAGCCGTGGCGGGCGAAGGCCTCCACCTTGCCGGTGACGCGGTCGTCGAACCGGACGCCGAGGGCGATGAGGAGGTCCGCCTGATCGACCGCGTAATTGGCATACACGCTGCCGTGCATGCCGAGCATGTCGAGCGAGAGCGGGTCGTCCGAGGGGAAGGCCCCCAGGCCCATCAGCGTCATCGTCACGGGGATCCCGGTGCGGCGGGCGAGCTCGCGGAGCTCTCCCGAGGCTTCGGCGGTGATCACGCCGCCGCCGGCGTAGATCACCGGCCGCTTCGCCCGCCTGATCGCGGCGGCGACCTGGGCGATCTGCTCGGGGTGGGCGCGGCGCACCTCCGGACGGTAGCCGGGGAGGTTCATCGGCACCGTCCAGTCGGGGGCCAATTGGGCGACCTGGATGTTCTTGGGGAGGTCGACGATCACCGGGCCCGGCCGGCCGGTGGTGGCGACATGGAACGCCTCGCGCATCACCCGGGCGATGTCGGAGGGGTCGGTGACGAGGTAGTGGTGCTTGGTGATCCCGCGGCACACCTCCACCATCGGCGTTTCCTGGAAGGCGTCGGTGCCGATGACGCTCGTGCCCACCTGGCCGGTGATCGCCAGGAGCGGCACGCTGTCGAGCTTGGCGTCGGCGATCGCGGTGACGAGGTTCAGGGCCCCCGGGCCGCTGGTCGCCATGCAGACGCCGACCTTGCCGGTGGTGCGGGCGTAGCCCTGGGCGGCGAAGGCCCCTCCCTGCTCGTGGCGGGGAAGGATGGTGCGGATCCGGTCGGCGTAGCGCGTCAGCGACTGGTGGAGCGGCATGCTGCAGCCGCCCGGATAGGCGAAGATCACCTCCACGCCGTGCTCGATGAGCGACTCGACCACGACGTCGGCACCGGTGATGACGGCGTCGGACGTGCGGGGGCGGGAAGCGGTGGCCATGGCGGGAATCCTTCGGTGTCGGCGGGGTGGATGCGGACGGCAGCCCCTCAAAAATACACGAAAAGTGCCCTCCGGCGTGAGACGCGGGGGCGGTTTTTGCGCCGCGCCGTCCGACGGCGAGTAAAGTGGTGGCATGAACCCGACAGACGCTTCCGTTCCGGCCTCTCCCGCCGCCTCCACCACGCAGCGGCCCCGCACTTCCAACCTGCGGATCCGCAGCCTGGAGCCGCTCGTTCCCCCCGCCCGCCTGATGGGGCTCCTGCCCCTCGACGCCGCCGCCGCCGACACGATCGTGGCCGGCCGCCGGGCGGTGGAGGGGGTGCTTTCCGGGGACGATCCCCGCCTCCTGGCCGTCGTCGGCCCCTGTTCGATCCACGACGTCGAGGCGGCAAGGGACTACGCCCGCCGGATGGGGGTGCTCGCCGCGAAGGTGGCGGACCGGATCCTCGTGGTGATGCGGGTCTATTTCGAGAAGCCGCGGACCACGGTGGGCTGGAAGGGGCTGATCAACGACCCCCACATCGACGACAGTTTCGACGTGGGCACCGGGCTGCGGATCGCCCGCGGCCTCCTCATCGAGATCGCCGGCATGGGGCTCCCCACGGCGACGGAGTTCCTCGAGCCGATCACCCCCCAGTACATCGCCGACACGATCGTCCTCGGGGCGATCGGCGCCCGCACCACCGA
>CAWUOA010000190.1:0-6508 GCA_963923225.1 uncultured Planctomycetaceae bacterium | reverse complement strand
GCCACCTGGCGGTCGAGGACGTCCGGAGTGGCGTCGAGACGGCGTTTCAATTCGTCGTCGAAGGCCTCGGCCGCCGGCTGGCGGCCGTCGTTCCAGTTCGCCTCGGTCGTGCTCCAGGAGAGGAGCACGGCGAGGGGATGGCGGATCATCGCCACGCACCTGAATCGGTGCACGAGCAGGTCGAGGAGGGCCGTGAAGCAGCTGGGATGCTTGACGACCAGCCGGAAGCCGGGCGTGAGCGGCTTGTCGAAGCGGACCGTCCCGGGCCTCACGATCGACGCGCGCCGCCCGCCCGCACCGGGCACGGCGGCGAAGGGGTTGTCGGGAATCGTGCCGTCGACCGACCGGCTCTCCGCCGTGCCCGTGGCCAGGAGGCTGGTACGCTGTGCGGCGAAGAAGGCCTCGATCCGATCGACCGCCCCACCGCGCGAGCCGGCCTCGCGCAGCGTCGCCGGCGACATCGGCTCGTGCAGGGCGACGCAGCCGGGGAGCCGATTGAGGAGGGTGCAGGCGAGCGTCGTTCCCGAGCGGGCGATGCCGGTGAGGATCACGTCCTCACCGGGGGCTGCACGCGAGGGGATTTCGCCGGCGACTCCGCTCATCCGCCCGCCTCCCGCGCGACCCGCTCGAGCACCTCGAGGAACGCCGCCCGTTCCGCATCCAGCCCCCGCCGCGCCACCTCGAGCCTGGCCGCTGCCGTCATCCGCGCGCGATCCGACGGCGCCAGTCGCGCCGCCCTCAGGGTGGCCTCGACGATCCCGTCGGGCTCCGCGGGGGGGACGAAGCAGGTCTCGCCGTGGCGGCAGAAAGCCCGATTGCCGACGCAGTCGGGACAGACGACGACGCAGCCCGCGGCGAAGGCCTCGAGCGCCGGCAGGAAGCACCCCTCGCGCTCGAGCGGCAGGAAGACGACGACCGCCGCCTCGGCGAGCCGCCCGAGGAACTCCTCCCTGGGCACGCGGTGGTCGAGAACGTCGACCGCGACGCCCCGGGCCGCGAACGCCCGCGCCACCTCGCGCGTCCGCTCGGGCCGCTTCCAGCCGACCACCAGCAGCGGCACGCGTCGCCGGGTCTCCGGGTGCTCCGTCGGCGCGACGTCGACGCCGTTGGGAATCGTGACCACGGGGCCGTTGACCAGCCCCGTCGCCAGGATGGCGTCGGCGACCTCCGGACTGACACAGATCCGCACCGCGCGGCGCGTGAGGAACGCCCGCCGTCGGTCGCCGGGATCGGCGTGCCGCACCCCCTGCACGAGGTTCACGACGGGGAGTCCGATCTCCTCGGGCACCGCCTCCCAGTCGAGGCCGGCCAGAAAGAGGGCCGCCGCCCGCTCCGGACGCCACTCGGGCAGGATCTCCGCGCCGCCGGAATCGAACGGATTCGACTCCCCCCGGAGGCTTCCCGGGACGAGATGGACCGCCGGACGGTAGGCCGACGATTCCAGGGCATGCCGGTAGTAGTGCCAGACCTTGAGATGCCCGCCGGTGAGACCGCGGAAATCGCGGCGGAAGAGAAGGAGCCCCCGGCGATCGACATCCATGAACTGTCTATAAAGCCCCGCCGATCCGCCGCGGAAGGCCAAAAAGCGGGCTTCCCGAGAGGGATCGACCGCGCCGGCCGGGCCGCCTATCCTTCCGCCCCTCCTCCCCCGGAAGCGATCCATGCCGGCCGTGCTCACGAGCCCCGTCCTGCCCGACTACGACGGTCCCGAGGGGGGGGTGCTGCGCTGCGTCGTCGCCTACAACCGCCACGGCGGCTACTGCGTGCCGCGGGCCGCGATGCACCGGCCCTGCGCCCAGGCGATCCTCCGCGGCGACGCGTTCGAGCCGGAGACGATCGACCTCCTCCGCCGGCTCGCCGCCGGGGGGGACGTGGTCCACGCGGGAACGTTCTTCGGCGACATGCTTCCCGCCGTCGCACGGGCCTGCGGGCCGGAGCGGATCGTGTGGGCCTGCGAGCCCAATGGCGAGAGCCACCGCTGCGCCGGCGTGACCGTCGCGCTCAACGGCCTGGGCAACGTCCGGCTTCACCACGCCGCCCTCGGTGCCTCGCCTGGAACGGGCCTGCTGCGCGTGGCCGACGCGACGGGCCGTGCCCTCGGCGGCCGCAGTTCGTTGGTCGGCACCATCGACGCCGCGGCGGGCGAACGGGGGGAGACGGTCCCCGTGGCGCGCGTCGACGACCTCGTCCCCGCCGACAGGCAGGTGGCGATCGTCCACCTCGACGTGGAGCGTCACGAGCAGGAGGCGCTCGCCGGCGCCCTGGCGACGATTCGCCGCTGCCGCCCCGCGATCCTCGTCGAGACGGTTCCCGAAACGACCTGGATCGACGAACACCTCGCGCCGCTCGGATACGCGATCGCCGGCCGTGTCGGCCCCAACACGCTCCTCGTGGCGGGCTAGGCCTGTCGCGTCGCGGCGAGGATCGTCTCGGCCACGCGTTCGAGCGGCACGACCGAATCGGCGTGCCCCCCCTCGACCACCGCTTTCGGCATCCCGTAGACGGCGCAGCCGTCGGCGGCCTGCGCGACGACGCGGCCGCCGTGGCGCTTCACCAGCGCGCAGCCGTCGGCCCCGTCGCGGCCCATGCCGGTGAGGATCACGGCCGTGATCCCGGCGGGATAGGCCGTCACCGCCGATTCGAGGAGGACGTCGACGCTCGGCCGGCAGCCGTGCCGGGGCGGATCCTCGGTCAAGATGCAGGCGATCCTGTCGCCGCGCTTGTGGAGGGCCAGATGTCGTCCTCCGGCGGCCACGATCACGCGGCCCGCCTGCACCGGCATCCCCTCGGCCGCCTCCACCACCTCGAGCGCCGACGCCTCGTCGAGCCGGGCGGCGAGCGGTCCGGAGAAGGCCGCGGGGATGTGCTGCACGACCACCACCGGCACCGGCAGCGTCGCCGGCAGCAGGGGGATCACGGCCCGCAGCGCCGCGGGCCCTCCGGTGGAGGTGCCGATGACGATCGCCGAGGCGGCCGCGCTCGCCGGAGTCGCAACGGGGGCGGCGGCTGCCGGACGTCGCGGCGGGTCGGGCGACTGCGGCGGCATGGAAGTCTTCGCCAGCGCCGCGCCGCCGCGGAAGGCGCCGACTTTCGCCGCGAGCTCTCGCAAGAGCGTCTCCCGGCCGGCGATCAGATCGCTCCCGGCCGGCTTGAGGATGAAGTCGAACGCCCCTTCCAAGAGCGCGTCGGTCGTCGCCTTCGCCCCCTGCGAGGTGAGGCTCGAGACCATGATCGCCCCGGTCGAAAGGCGTCGCTGACGGAGATTCCGGAGGAACTCGAGTCCGTCCATCGTCGGCATCTGGACGTCGAGGGTCACCAGGTGCGGCCGGAGCCGCTCGACCATCTCGAGCGCTTCCCGGCCGTCCCCCGCGGAGCCCACCACCTCCACGCCGGGGATGCGGCGGAGGAGGTTCTGGAGCATCTGCCGGTAGAGCGCGGAGTCGTCGACGACGAGGACGCGCAGGCTGCCTTCGACCATTGAATCACGCCAAAAAGGGACAATAATGTCTCTAATTTTACCGGAAACGGCGACGCGCAGGGAGGGGTTTCGACCGCGGGTGACGGTAAAAGCGGTCGGGGGGGCCGATTTGGATGTCCCTGGTGGGCAAGCTATATCCATGGGGTCGATGGTGTGCAGCGCCGCTCGGGATGGATTCTGCCATCGGGCCGTGAAGCCGTTCGATTCCCGCCCGATCGCACCGAACCGACGTCAGGACACGCTGCATGTCTGCTCTCAACGCGCCCGCCCTCCCCTCGGCGACCAAGCAGCAGGGGACCTCGCAGTACGTCGGCTTCGCGCTGGCGGGGCAGAAGTACCTCTGCCGCATCGAGCGCATCCAGGAGATCGTGATCCCGGAACGGGTGACCACGATCCCCGAGGTGCCGGCGTACGTCGCGGGAGTGAGCAACCTCCGCGGCGCGATCATCCCGATCATCGATCTCCGCCACCTCTTCGGGCTCCCGCCGAAGGCGGCCGACGCCGACACCCGGACGATCGTCGTCAACGTCGGCAACCGGGTGATGGGCTGCACCGTCGACACCGTCGCCCAGGTGATCCGCATCCCCGACGAGCGGATCCAGCCCGCCCCCGAGACCGTCGCCGCCGGCGCCCCGCGCTACGTCGAGGGCTTCGCCCGTCTCGACGACGAGCTCTACATCCTCCTCGACACCGACCAACTCCTCGCCCCCGACAACCTCGACGAGGTCCACCGGGCGAGCCGCCCCGCCAATCCGTCCGCCGGAGATGCCTGACATGGCCAAGCGTTCCGCCGTCGCCCGATCCCCGCGTGCCGCCCAGGCCCCGGCCCGTCCCGCCGCGGCTTCCGCCTCGGACACCATGTTCCGCCAGATGGCGGAGAACGTGCCCGTCCGGATCATCGTCGCCGACCACGACTTCAACATCATCTACATGAATCCGGCGAGCGTGCAGGCGCTGCGCCGCCTGCAGCATCTCCTTCCCTGCCCCGTCGACGAGATCGTGGGCCGGTCGATCGACATCTTCCACAGGAACCCCGCCGCGCAGCGGGCGCTCCTCGCCGATCCGCGGAACCTCCCCCACCACGCCAAGATCAAGCTCGGCGACGAGATCCTCGATCTCCACGCCTCCGCCATCCGCGACGAGGCGGGCAACTACGTCGGCCCGATGGTCACCTGGGAGGTGATCACCGAGCAGGTTCGCGCCCAGGAGCGCGAGGAGCGTCTCCAGGCCGACATCCTCGCCGCCAAGACCGACCTCGAGACGAAGGTCCGGGCGCTGGTGGAGGTTTTCTCTTCCGCCTCCGAGGGGGACCTCACCCGGCCGATCGGCTTCTCCGGCGACGATGACATGGGCCGGCTCGGCGCCAACGCCCGGAAGATGCTCGACGAGCTGCGCGGCATCATCCGCCAGGTGGTCGACGCCTCCGGCCAGCAGAGCGAAGGCTCGCGGATGATCGCCGAGAGCTCCGGGCAGCTGAGCGAAGGAGCCCAGTCGCAGGCGGCGAGCGTGGAGGAGATGACCGCAGCGGTCGAGCAGCTCATCGGCTCGATCGAGTCGATCTCCAAGAGCGCCCTCGAGTCGCGGAGCCAGTCGGAGCACACCTCCTCCATGGCCAAGGCGGGCGGTACGGCCGTTCACGAGGCGATCAACTCGATGCGTCTCATCCAGCGGTCGAGCGAGCAGATCAACGACATCATCCAGGTGATCGGCGAGATCGCGAGCCAGACGAACCTCCTCGCCTTGAACGCCGCCATCGAGGCGGCGCGGGCCGGCGAGCACGGCCTCGGCTTCGCCGTCGTCGCCGACGAGGTGCGGAAGCTGGCCGAGCGATCGAGCGAGGCGGCCAAGCAGATCACGCAGCTGATCAAGGAGTCGGGCAAGCGGGTCCAGGAGGGGGCGACGCAGTCGGAGAAGGTGGGGCAGTCGCTCGAGCAGATCGTGGCGGCCGCCGACCGCACCGCGGCCGGCATCGCCGTCATCGCCTCGGCCACCGAGTCGCAGGCGGCCAACGCCGCCGAGGTGAAGATGGCGATCCGCTCGGTGTCACAGACCACCGAGGCCAATGCCGCGAGCGCCCAGGAGCTCGCCGCCAGCGCCGAGGAGCTCGACGCCCAGTCGCAGGGCCTCCGCGAGATCGTCCGCCGCTTCAAGACCTGATCCACGAGCCACGGAGGGAGCCGCGCCGTGCACGAGATCACCACGCTCACCCCCGGGCAGTTCGCCCGTTTCCAGCAGCTCATCTACCGCGAGACCGGCATCCGCATGCAGGACGGCAAGGTGACGCTGATGAGCAACCGCATCCGCCAGCGGCTGCGGCACCACGGCCTCGAGTCGTTCGACGACTACGAGCGGCTGCTCGCCTCGCGGACTCATCCGGACGAGATGACCGCGTTCATCGACTGCATCACCACCAACGAGACGAGCTTCTTCCGCACGCCGGCCCACTTCGAGTGGTTCACCGGGGCGTTTCTCCCCGAGTTCGCGGCGCGGGTCCGCGAGGGCACGCACGACCCGGTCCTCCGCGTCTGGTCGGCCGCCTGCAGCACGGGAGAGGAGCTCTACACGCTCTCCATCTGCGCCGCCGAGCACGCCCACCGGATCGTCGGCATCCGGCGGGCGCTGCTCGGCACCGACATCAGCGAGACGGTGCTGAAGAAGGCCCGCGAGGGCCGCTACGCCGCGCGGTCCTTCGAGGGGGTCGACAAGCGGCGCATCGACCGCCACTTCGTCGCCGACGCCGACGGCCTCCACTGGACGGTGAAGCCGACGGTGCGGCAGGGGTGCGAGTTCCGCCACCACAACCTCCTCGAGCCGATCAAGGGGGGGCCGTTCGACTGCGTCTTCATCCGCAACGTGATGATCTACTTCGACCGCGCGTCGAAGGAGATCGCCGTGGGACACCTCGTCCGGGCGCTCGCCCCGGGGGGCTATCTGGTGGTGGGGCCGGCCGACGGCATCCACGATCTCCTCGGCGGGCTCCAGAAGCGCGACACCTTCCTCTACCAGAAGCCCTCCGAGCCGAAGCCTTCC
>CAWUOA010000189.1:0-6541 GCA_963923225.1 uncultured Planctomycetaceae bacterium | reverse complement strand
CTTCTCCTTCCCGGTCGATCGATTCATCGCGCGGATGGAGGAGGAGCATCCGGGGATGCCGATCGTCGGCGGCATGGCGAGCGCCGGCGGGATCCCGGGCTGCAACACGCTCGTCGCCGGCCGCCACCTCTCCGACTGCGGCGCCGTCGGGGTCGTCGTCGGGGGTGCGGCGCGGATCCGGCCGGTGGTCTCCCAGGGCTGTCGTCCCGTCGGCCGGCCGATGGTGATCACGCGGGCGGAGGAGAACGTCATCGTCGAGCTCGGCGGCCGGCCGGCGGTCGAGCGGCTGCGCGAAGTCTACGCCTCGATCGACGAGGCCGATCGGCATCTGTTCCGCAACTCGCCCCACCTGGGACGCGTGGCGAGCGAATACCAGGAACGCTTCGAGCGGGGCGACTTCCTCGTCCGCAGCGTGCTCGGAGCCGACCCCGACTCCGGCATCCTCGCCGTCGGCGACCTGATGCGCACCGGCCAGACGGTGCAGTTCCACGTCCGCGACGCGGCCACCGCCCACGAGGATCTCCTCTGCCTCCTCACCCGGGACGGCGGCGCCGAGCCCGCGGGGGCGCTCGTCTTCACCTGCAACGGCCGCGGCACCAGGCTCTTCGCCGAGCCCGACCACGACGCCCGCTGCCTCCGCGACGCCCTGGGAGACGTCCCGGCAGCCGGATTCTTCGCCCAGGGGGAGATCGGCCCGATCGGGAAGCGCAACTTCCTCCACGGCTTCACCGCGAGCATCGCGCTGTTCGAGTCGGCCGGCGGCTGAGCCTTCCGCTCCCCGGGCGAACGGGGTTTCACCGGCGGGGAGGGCCCGCTATCGTCCCGCCGGCGCCCCTTGCCGGGGCGCTCCAGAGAGGGCGACGATGTCCCGTCCCGTGCGACTCCTCCTGCTCCTCGGCACCGCGATCGCCTCGCAGGGCTGCGCGGGCGACCGGGGCCAGTACGCCTACGCCCCGCCGCTGGCCCCCCCGGTCTATTCCCAGCCTCCCGGCTATGCGACGCCGCCGGTCGTTCCCGGCGCCCAGCCGGGCACGGTCGCGGCCCTGCCCGGGCCGGTCGTCGCTCCCGGGATGGCGACTGTGCCCGCCGTGGCAGGCGCGCCTGGCGTCGTCGTGCCGGTAGGCGCGGTCGATCCGTGCGCCCAAGCCGGCGTCATGACCGCCGAAGGGATGGTGATCGAGACCCCCTGCGAGCAGGCTGGGATGGTGATGGCCGACGGCGCCGTCGTCGTCGGCAGCGCGACCGGCGAGTGCTGCGAGGGGGAGATCGTCCGCTGAGCGGACGGCCGCCGCGAGCCCCCCCGATGCGTCAGCCGAGGACGCCGGGAATCGGCCGGGCCGAGCCGAGGACGCCGGTGAGACGCTCGTCGCGGCCGTCGTGGGGGAAGACGAGCCGCTCGTGGTCGAGGCCGAAGGCGGCGAGGATCGTGGCGTGGAGATCGCCGACGTGCTGGCGATCCTCCACCGCACGGAGGCCGATCTCGTCGGTCGCGCCGATCGCCTGCCCGCCACGGACGCCACCGCCGGCGAGCCAGACGGTGAAGCCGTAGGGATTGTGGTTGCGGCCTCCGTCCCCCTGCTCCATCGGGGTGCGCCCGAACTCGCCCCCCCACACGACGAGCGTCTCGTCGAGGAGGCCGCGGCGCTCGAGATCGGCGAGCAGCGCCGCGGTGGGGGCGTCGGTCTGACGCGCGTTGCGCTCGTGGTAGTCGTGGCTCTTGTCGTGGCCGTCCCAGCCGTACTTGTCGACGGCGTTGTAGAGCTGCACGACGCGCACGCCGCGTTCCACCATCCGCCGGGCGAGCAGGCACATCCGCCCGTAGGAGGCGGTGGGGCGGTGCGGATCGTCGCAGCGGTAGAGGGCGAGCGTCTCGGCGGTCTCCCCCGAGAGATCGCCCACCTCGCCCGCCGCCGACTGCATGCGCCACGCGAGCTCGTAGGAGGCGATCCGCCCCTCGAGATCGTCGCGGCCCGGCCGGCTCTCGAGATGACGCCGATTGAAGTCCTGCGCCAGATCGATCGTCGGCCGCTGCACGCGCGAGAGCCCGGCCGGTGGGGAGAGGTTCACAAGCGCCGGCCCCTCGTGCCGGAAGCGCGTCCCCTGGAACGCCGCCGGGAGGAAGCCGTTGGACCAGTTGGCGCTGCCCCCCAGGCCGCCCACCTCGAAGAGGAGCACGTAGCCGGGGAGATCGGCGTTCTCGCTCCCCAGTCCGTAGGTCAGCCAGCCCCCGAGGGCCGGCTTGCCGCCGAGGATCGAGCCGGTGTTCATCTGCCAGGTGGCGGGGGCGTGGTTCGACGAATCGCAGTGCATCGAGCGGACGAGGCACAGGCGGTCGGCGTGCGCCGCGGTGAGCGGGAGCCGATCCGAAACCCACAGCCCGCTCTCGCCGTGCCGCGCCCAGCTCCACGGCGGGCAGAGGATCGAGTCCTTGCAGTGGTTGATGACGCCGCCGACCTCGTCGGAGACCGCCTTGATACTCTCCGGCACCGGCTGGCCCGCCAGCCGTTCGAGGAGCGGCTTGTGGTCGAAGAGGTCGACCTGGCTCGGGCCGCCGTACTGGAAGAGAACGATGAGCCGCTTGGCCTTCCCCGGGAGATGGGGCGGCCGGGGGGCGAGGGGATGGACCGGATCGATCACCGGGGGCTCGTCGCCCCGCGCCCGCCGCTCGTCGGAGAGAAGCATCCTCGCGGCGATGCCGCCGATGCCCAGGGCGCTCCGCTCGAGGATCGCGCGGCGCGAGAGGGGAAGCGGCGGTGGAGCGAAGGGGCGCATGGCGTCAGTCGATGAACAGGAACTCGTTGACGTTGAAGAGCCCGCGGCACAGGTCGACAAGCGCCGCCTCATCGGGGGGCGGGGCCGCGTCCCCCGCGACGGCGGCGTCGCCGTCCACGGGCGCCTCGCGGTGGAGACGCGTGGCCTCGGCGAGCAGCCGTCCGCAGGCTTCGATCTCCCCGGCCGTCGCCTCCCGCCCCAGCGCCAGCCGCACCGCGGCGGCGGGCCAGCCGGGGGGATCGTTGCCGGCCGTCGCGCGGACGCGCTCGGCGAGCCCCCGCGCGGCATGGAGCACGAGGTCGTCGTTCAAGAGGTTGAGCGCCTGTGGAGCGACGGTCGTCACGTCGCGGCGGCCGCAGGGAGCCGAGCGGTCGGGGAGATCGAAGGGCTCGAGGAAGGGAAGGGGGAGGGAGCGTTTCCGCACGAGATAGACGCTGCGGACGAACGAGTCGGGGAGGCTCTCGGCGTACCATCCCTGGGGCCGGCCGTCGGCTCCTTCCTTGACGAACTCGATGATCGCCGGATTGGCCGCGAGGATCTCCTCCGGCACCGGCGGCCAGCGCGGCGGCCCGCCGCGATCTCCCTTCAGGAGCCCCGCCACGGCGAGCAGGCTGTCGCGGATCGCCTCCGCCCCCAGACGGCGCGGGTTCTGCCGGCCGAGGAGGGCGTTGCCCGGATCGGCCGGATCGCTCCCCGGCCCCGACGCACGGGCGTAGGCCCGGGAGAGGAGGATCGAACGGTGGAGATCCTCGAGCGACCAGCCGCGCTCGCGGAGGTCGACGGCGAGCCAGTCGAGGAGCTCCGGATGAGTCGGCGGGGCGCCGCGGAAGCCGAGGTCGTCGGGCGTGGCGACGAGCCCCTTTCCGAAGAGCCGCTGCCAGATGCGGTTGACGATCACGCGCGCGGTGAAGGGGTTTTCCGGCGCCACGATCCACCGGGCCAGCGCCGTCCGCCGTCCGCTCGAGCCGTTGGCGGCCGCCTCGAGAGCGAGCGGGCGGGAAGAGAGCGCGGTGGGGATGCCGGGAAGCACCTCCTCGCGCGGCTGCCGATGGCTCCCCTGATCGAGGACGTGCGTGGCGGGAATCTCCGCCGTCTCGCCGATCGAGTCGGCCCGCGTGGAAGCGCCGAGCGTGGCCTCGAGCTCGGCGATGCGGGCGTCGGCCGCGGCGAGACTCTCGGCGAGCCGCTTCGCCGCGTCGCTTTCCTCTCCCTCCGCCGCCACCGCCTCCTCGCGCCGCTTCGCCTCCGCGTCGCGGCCTTCCTTCGCCGCGGCGATCGCGGCGACGATCGGCTCGTCGTGGGCCCGCCTCGCCGCCGCCTCGGCCGCGGTGTCGATCTCGGCGTCGCGACGCTCGATCCCCTCGAAGCAGGCACGGAGGCGGAAGAAGTCGGCCTGGAGCAGCGGGTCGTACTTGTGATCGTGGCAGTTGCAGCAGGAGAAGGTGAGACCGAGCATGGCGGCGCCGGTCGTGGAGACGACGTCGGCGAGCGACTCGGCCCGGTGGCGCTCCTCCTCCTGGAAGATCGGTGCGGTGGAGTCCCAGGCTCCGAGACGCAGATAGCCCACCGCGACGAGCGCCCCCGCCGCGTCGGCGTCGGCAGGTGAATCCCCCTCCATGGCCGCCGCCTCGTCGCCGGCGAGTTGCAGGGCGAGGAAGCGGTCGAAGGGCATGTCGGCCCCGAGGGCGGCGATGACCCAGTCGCGGTAGCGCCAGGCCTGCGGGCGGAGCTCGTCCCGCTCGAAGCCGTTGGTATCGGCGTATCGGACGGCGTCGAGCCACAAAAGCGCCAGGTGCTCGCCGTAGGCGGGGCTCGCGAGGAGCCGGTTCACGAGGCGCGGCACGGCCTCGGGGGATTCGTCTGCCACGAAGGCCTCGATCTCCTCCGGTGACGGCGGCAGACCCGTGACGTCGAACGTCATCCGCCGCACGAGCGTGCGCTTGTCGGCGGGGGGGAGCGGATCGACGCCGGCCCGTGCGAGCGACTCGTCGATGAAGGCATCGATCGCCCCGGTCGCCCCGATCGCACCGGCCGCGTCCTCGAGCCCAGGGGGATCCACCTTCCGGGGCGCCCGGAAGCTCCACAGGTCGAGGCGCTCCCCCTCCCAGCGCACCGCCACCGGATTTGCCGGATCGCTCCAGGCGTCGCCGGGGGCCGCCTCGTCGGCCGGCGCGGGGCACGCGACGATCGCCGACAGCACGACGGCCGCGCACGCCGCCACGGCCGTCGGCGACGCCACGAGCTGGGCGGCGAGCAGGGCGCGTGCGGCAAGGGAGGTGCGGGCCATCGAAATCGCCTTCCCCGAAACCCCGGAAGTCCACCCCTGAAGATACCCCGGCCGGGGCCTCGGGGCAGCGCCCGTCGCCGCGATCCCGTCCGTTACACTGCCCTTCCCCCGCGCCCCGGAGCGGCTCCGCGACGACACGCCAGGACCCAAGCCATGATCCACCACGCCCCCATCGAGCGGCTCGTCGATCTCCTCGACCCCTCCGCCGACATCCTCCTCAACATGTCGCGCGAGGAGGCCCTGGCCCGCGTCGGCTCGGGCGACCCGGCGCGGGTCCGCGGCATCGAGGGGCACTTCGCCCTGGTCCACCGTGACGGCAAGCAGATCCGCATGGCCCGCTCGCTCGGCCGGCCGCTCCGCTACTTCATCGCCAAGAAGGCGGCCGGCCCGGTGCTCGTCGTCGCCGACCGGATCGACCGGATCCGCGAATGGCTCGAGGCCGAGGGGCTCGTCGACCAGTTCCATCCCTCCTACACCCGGATGGTCCCGGCCCACCACCTGATGGAGCTGGCGCTCGTCGGCTGCCCCGATCCCAACCCCGTCTGCCGGCGCTTCCTCACCCCCGAGCGCAACCGGTGGGACACCGATCTCGACGCGATCGGCGCCAGGTACGTCGGGGCGGTGAAGGCGGCGCTCGCCTCCTGGCTCGACGTCGTCCCGGCTCGCGAGCCGATCGGCGTCCTCTTCTCCGGCGGCATCGACTCGGGGGCCCTGCTGCTGCTGCTCGACGCGCTCCTTCTCGAGCGCGGCGAGGCGCCGCAGCGTCTCAAGGCCTTCACCCTCGGCATCGAGGGGGGCGGGGCCGATCTCGAACAGGCCCGGCGCTTCCTCACGGCCACGGGCCTGCCCCACCTCCACGAGGCTATTCAAGTGCCGGCCTCGGAGATCGACCTCGAGGCGACGATCCGCACGATCGAGGATTACAAGCCGCTCGACGTACAGGCGGCCGCGGCGGGCCTCGCGCTCTGTCGGGGCATCCGCCGCCGCTATCCGGATTGGAACTGGCTCGTCGACGGTGACGGCGGCGACGAGAACCTCAAGAGCTACCCCATCGAGGACGACCCCGAGCTCACGATCCGCAGCGTGCTCAACAACCCGCTGCTGTACCACGAGGGCTGGGGCATCGACGCCATCAAGCACTCGCTCACCTATTCCGGCGGCCAGAGCCGCGGACACGTGCGCACCTGGGCACCGGCCGCCACGCTCGGCTTCCGGGCGTTCAGCCCCTACGCCCTCCCCGACGTGATCGACGTGGCGGAGGGGATCCCCTTCATCGCGCTCACCGACTGGGACCACGAGCGTCTCTACGCCCTCAAAGGCGAGGTGGTCTCCCGGGGAGTCCGCGCGGTGACCGGCCGCGAGCTGCCGGTGTTCCCCAAGCGGCGCTTCCAGGCGGGCATCGGCGACGGCCGCACCGACCGGGCCTTGTTCCCCGCCGACCCCCGTCACTACCGCCGGATCCACGAGCGGATCTGGAGCTAG
>CAWUOA010000188.1:0-6557 GCA_963923225.1 uncultured Planctomycetaceae bacterium | reverse complement strand
GGTGCAGTTCGCCGACGTCGATCTCGACGGCTGGGAGGACTCGCTGGTCTCCAACGGCCACGTCGGCGACGACCGGATGAAGACCGACGAGCCGACCGTCCTCCAGCAGGCCCCGCTCTTCCTCCGCAACGAACGGGGGCGTTTCAAGGTCCAGCGCCGCGCCGATCTGGGAAGCTACTTCTCCGGCCGCCACCAGGGCCGGGGCGTCGTCGCGGTCGATCTCGACAACGACGCCGATCCCGACTTCGTCTTCAATCATCGCGACGAGGCCGCCGTCGTGCTCGCCAACGCCCGAGGCGACGCCGCGGCCGACGTCCGCCGCGTCGTGCTCCGGCTGGTGGGGACGGCGGGCAACCGCGACGCGATCGGCGCCGTCGTCACCGCGACGACGGGCGACGACGTCCGCCTTCTCCAGGTCAAGGGAGGCGGCGGCTACCAATCGTCGCCCGACCGCCGGATCTTCCTCGCCCTGCCGGCCGGCGCCGCGACCACGTTCACCGTCCGCTGGCCGGGAGGCCATAGCGAACCGCTGCCGATCCCCGAGGGGGATGGCCACTGGCTGGTGATCGAGCCGGCCTCCCCCGAGGCCGCCGCCCGGATCCACCGCGAGGAGCCGCCCCGATGATCCGGCAGCTGCCGATCGCGGCGCGATGGATGGCGGCGATCGTCGTCGCGACCGCCGCCGTGAGCGTCCTGACGGGGTGCCGGCCCACCTCGGACGCCCCGACGGCCCCCGGGAAGGCGGGCAAGGGCACGTCGCCGCCGCGAGCCGCCGCCACGGCCCCGCGGGCCCCCGGCGCCGTGCCGCAGGCCGCCGCACCGGTCGCCAAGCCGAAGCCGGAAGCCCTCGCCGTGCAGCCCCGGTTCGTCGACGTCGCCCGGGAGTCGGGAATCGACTTCACCTACTTCAACGACGACGCCTCGGGACACTGGCTGATCGCCGAGGTGATGGGCGGCGGCGCCGCCTGGCTCGACTTCGACGGCGACGACCGGCTCGACCTCTACCTCACGGAGGGCTGCCGGCTCGACCGGTCCGACTCCGGCGACGGCGAGCACCGCGACCGCCTCTACCGGCACGCGGGCGCCTCCCCTCTTTTCCGCGACGTCTCCGCCGCCGCGGGGATCGGCGACGACCACTACGGCCAGGGTATCGCGGTGGGCGACTACGACGCCGACGGGTTCCCCGACGTCTACCTCGCCAATTTCGGCCCCGCCGTCCTCCTCCACAACAACGGCGACGGCACCTTCAGCGACGTCACCGCCGCCGCCGGCATCGACTTCCACCGCTGGGGCACCAGCGCCGCCTTCGCCGACATCGACCGCGACGGTTTCCTCGACGTCTACGCCTGCACGTTCCTCGACAACCGCCTCGACAACAACAAGCCGTGCGAATACACGCAGGGCCGCGGCTACTGCGGCCCGGGGAGCTACCTCGGCGAGCAGGATCCGGTGTGGATCTCCGCGGGCGACGGCACCTTCGCGGAGAAGTCGGAGGCGCTCGGCTTCGTGGAGCGCGAGGGACGGGGCAAGGGGCTGGCCCTCTCGATCGTCGACCTCGACGACGATCTGGTTCCCGAGGTGTACGTGGCCAACGACATGACGCCGAACTTCCTCTGGGTGGCGACGCCCACCGGCGGCCAGCCGGGCGTGCGCTACGAGGACCGGGCGGTGGCGGGGGGATGCGCCGTCAGCGACGACGGGGAGAACGAGGCCTCCATGGGGGTGGTGGCGGAGGACTTCGACGGCGACGGCACGCCCGACCTGTTCCTCACCCATTTCCATCTGGCCAAGAACACCCTCTACCAGAACCTGGGGCGTCTGCAGTTCGCCGATGTCAGCCGGCGGAAGCGGATCGCGGCCACGAGCCTCCACAACCTCGGCTTCGGCTGCGTCGGACTCGACTGGGACCGGGACGGGCGGATGGAAATGTTCGTCGCCACCGGCCACGTCCTCGGCCCGAAGGTGGAGCCGTGGCGGATGCAGCCGCAACTCCTCCACCAGGAAGCCGGCGGGACATTCTCCGACGTCTCCGACGCCGTCGGCGGCAACTACTTCACCGGCACCTGGCTGGGCCGTGCCGCGGCCGGCGCCGACTACGACGACGACGGCGATCTCGACCTCGCCATCAGCCACAACACCACCCCCGTCGTCCTCCTCCGCGACGACACCGGCGCCCCCGGCCGGTTCCTCGGCCTCGACCTGCGCACCCCCTCCCGGATTCCCCCCGTCGGCGGGCGGGTCGAGGTTCGCTCCGGCGACCTGCGGATCGTTCGGCCGATCGCCGCCGGCGGGAGCTATCTCTCGGTCCACGATCCCCGGCTCCTCTTCACGCTCGCCCCCGGGGACGATCCCGCCGACGTGACGATCCACTGGCCCTCCGGCCGCATCGACCGCTTCCAACTCGCCGGGAACGCCTACTGGCGCGTGACGGAGGGGGGGCAGCCGGTACGGAGGCCTTGACGCCCGGTGCGGGTTTCCCGTCCCCGGGACTCGCCCTGCCGCCCCCTTCAGGCGAGAATGACGATCCGCCTCGCCCGTTCCCCCGACCTCTCCCCGACGATGCCTCCTTCTCCCCCGATCGCGAAATCGAAGCCCCCCCGCTCGATGCTCGGGCGTCTCGGGGTCGGCCTGGCGAGCGTGGGAGTGGCCCTGGCGGCGACGTTGGCCTGGCAGTGGTGGCAGGACCGCCCCCTCCGCGCCGCCGAGGACGAGCTCGCCCGTGGCAACGCCCCGCGGGCGCTGGCCCTGGCCGAGTACTACCTCGATCTCCACCCCGCGTCGGGGCGGGCCGAATCGGCGCGGGCGAGGGCGCTGGTGGGCCTGGGGAAGGGAAAGGAGGCCGGCGAAATCTACGAGCGCGTCGGCGCCGCCACGGCCGACGATCTCGTCGCCTGGGCCCGTTCCTACATGCTCCGCGAGCAGTGGTCGCGGGCCGGGGCGATTCTCGAGCAGGTTCTGCGTCTCCGCCCCGACGACGCCGATGCCCTGTACGAGATCGCCACCTGCCACACCAGGCTGGGACGGCTCACCGAGGCCACCGAGGCCGCCGATCGCTACGCCGCACTCCCCGGCTGCCGGGCCCGAGGCGACGTGCTCCTGGGAGCGATCCGTGCCGATGCCAGCGACCCCGAAGCGGCGGCCCTGGCCTACGAGCGGGCGCTGGTGGTGGAGCCGGACCTCGAGGGCCTCCAAGTGCCCCCCGAGGAGTTCCTCGAGCAGTACGCGACCGTACTCATGAACATCGGCCGCGACGACGACGCGAGGCGTCTGCTGGAGCGCGGCATCGCCGTGCGGCCGACCGCCACCTCACACCACCTCCTCGGCAAGGTCCTCCTCCGCAACGGCAACCAGGAGGAGGCACGACGTCACTGGATCACCTCGATCGAGCTCGATCCCTCCGCCGTCTCGCCGCGGGAGGAGCTGGTGTCCGAGGCCCTGGCGAGGGGCGACCTGGCGGGCGCCAAGGAATGGATCGGCCCCCTGGAGCGGCTTGCCGACCGCCGCTTCCCGTCGGCGTACCTCTTCCAGCGTCTCGCGGCCTTCGAGAAGGACGACGCGGCGTTCGCGTCCTGGAAAGCGCGGACCGACGCCCTCCGCGACAAAGAAGACCGGATCAAATCGCTCGAGCAGATGATGGCCAGCGGCCCGAGGTCCTACTGGGGAACGGCGGTGCGGGCCCACAAGTTCGCCACGCTCGGGAACTGGCGCCAAGCACGCGATCTCTTCGAAGGCCTGCAGCCGAGGGACGACGAGGATCCCTTCATCACGGAGCTCCGCGAGGCGATCCGCAACCAGAGTCCGCTCCCCTCGCTCGACCGCGTGCCACTCGACCAGAAGTGACTCGCTCGCCGCGACGGACGCCCTCCCCAGGGCGACCGGTGCGAAACCGTCGACTCCCCCGCAGGGGAGTCCGTCTCGAGCGCTGGCCACTGGAAACGAACAGACGCCCCCGGAAGGGCGTCTGCAGTGGCACGGGGAGCCCGCCGCCGCCGGCACCGTCCCCGCGGAAGCCGGGACGGGCTCCCGCGGGGATGCTCGCGCGGCGAACGCCGGATCATTTCTTCTTCATCTGCGCTTCGTACTTCTTGCGCATCTCTTCCGGCATGCCCTTCATGGCGCGTTCCTTGGGATCGCCACCGACGTTTCCTGGCGGCGCCGTATCCTTGGCCGCCGGGATTTCCTTGACGGTCGAGCCGCACCCGGCCACCGCGAGCACCACCGCCACCATCCCGATCGAGCCGATCACGCGCAGCATCACGATCCCCTTCTCTCGTTGGTTGTGTCCGGAGCGACGTCCGGGAGCGACTCGATGAACGCTCCCCACGCCTCCGCCTCCTCCGGCCGCTCGATGTTCCGGTAGAAATCGACGAGCTGCCGGAGTTCTTCTCGATTATCCAAGCGCACGAGCGCCCTCCGCAAGCCTGCGTGGGCCTTTTCGTCCATCATCCCCTCGAGTTCCCCGGCCCGGGCCCGCAGTTCGGCTGCCCGCGCGCCGTTCCCCGACCGGGCATGGCATGTCGCCGCCCGGTGCATGGTGCGCCAGTCGATCGGCCCGGGCCAGCTTCGCAGCGCCTCCTCGTAGGCCTCCGCCGCCTCGGCCGGCAGGTCGAGCACCTCCTGCTCGACACGCCCCTTCGCCATCCAGTAGACGCGTGAGCGGTCCCCCGGCGGCCACCCGGCGAACACCTCCCCCGCCCGCTCCATCTCACCCAGGTCGACGAGGACCTCGACCAGCGTGCCCAGGAAGAACGGATCGGCACCCGCCTCGTCCGGACGGGCGGCGAGGGCGCCGTCGAGCAGATCGAGGGCGAAACGCAGGTCCCCCTTCGACTGGAACCATCTCGCCATCGCGGCGTTGGCGGCGGCGGAGTCGGGGTCGGAGGCGCGGAAACCGACGAGGCGGTTCGACTCCACCGCCGTGGCATCGTCGGCGGGGGTGAGCCGGAAGCCCATCAGGCCGTCGAGCTCCATCGTGGAGGTGACGGGGTAGAACTGGCTCAGGTACCAATCCCGGAGCACCTTCCCACGCTCCGCCGGCGGAGTGCCGGCGAGGACCTTGCGGAAGAGCGGCTCGGCTTCCTCGTTTCGTCGCGTGAGATCGAGGATCCGCCAACCGAGATAATTGGCCTCCACGTCGTCGGGGGACAGCGCGAGCGCGTTCTCGAGGGCCTTTTCCGCCGCGAACGCGTCGCGGGCCAGGAAGAGGAGCACCCGGGCCTCCGCCTTCCGGGCTTCCGCGGCACCGGCGTCACCGTCCGGCACGCTCCGCAGCCGCCCCACCGCTTCGACGACGCGCTCCGCCAGCGGCGCGGTCTCGTCCTTCGCCAGCGCCTCGGCGACGAGCAGATTCGCCTCGGCGTCACGGGGATGGAGGAGGAGGTACCTCCCTCCGGCGGCCCGGGCCTCGGTCCACAGGCCGTGCTTCGCCAGCCGACGGGCCTCGGCCAGTCCGCGCTGACACCAAAGAACGCCTCCGACGAGGCATCCCAGCGCGATCGCCCCCCCGACGAGGCCGACTCGCCACCACGTCGTCCCACGGGTTTCAGAACCAGCGGCCGTCATGCGATCACCCACGTGCTCGGAAGAGTCGGACCGAGTCCGGCCCCTTGCCCGTTTCGCCGAACCAGAGGCCCGTGAAACACCGACGGCCGCCGGGGATTCCCCCGGCGGCCGTGGTTCGAATCGGAATCAGGCCGGGACGATCAGTCGTTGCTGGCGGTCGCCTCGCCACCCTTGCGGGTGCCGTACGCCCACCAGACCTCGTTGGCGACCGTCTCGGTGAAGAACTGCACCGAACCGTCGACGAGCGCCACGTTCACACCACCCGGGTGCATGCTGTTGGCGGCCATCGCGGAGTCGTTGTCCCAGTCGCTGCCGAACGTGTGGCAGCTCTTTTCGTTCGGCATCATGATGTGGGCGTAGCTCGACCCACCCATGAACTGGTTCCACGACCAGCTCGACCCACGCAGCACGCGACCACCGCCGGCGTCGTTGAGGCCGGTCTGGTTGAGGCAGTTCTGCCGGGTGTTGGCGGTCGAGTTGCCGTCGGTCCAGGAGTAGACCTGGCTCTTCCACAGCTTCGGGTCGTTGGTCACGTTGCCGTTCCAGGCCTCGATGACGAACTCCGAGACGAGCGCCGTCTTGCTGGTGCCGTCGGAGACGTCACCCATGCGGATCGGCGTGTCGGTCGCACCGCCCGAGGCCTGAATGGTGGCCTGCATGCCGTTGTGGGAGCCGCCGCCGACCTTCCGAGCACCACTGGTGCTGTGCGGAGGATTGTGCGACGTGCCCACGTTGGTGGAGTAGGTGTGGTTGCCACGGCCACCCGTGAGACTGTTGTTGTTCGACGGGCAGTTGAAGATCGGGAGACGCCCGCTGAGGGCCAGCGAGTTCCAACCGCTCCAATCCTGCTGCCAGGAGCCACCGTCCTTCGGATTCAGATTCTTGTAGGTGCCCATCTGCTCCAGGAAGGGCAGGAGGAGCACCTTGTCGGAGAACTGGTTGTGGTCGTAGGTCGGTCCCCAGGTCTTGGTCTGGGGGAACATGTTGTTGGTGTC